>NZ_CANMAB010000035.1:0-35436 GCF_947495635.1 uncultured Virgibacillus sp.
CCAATATACATCTAACATTTCAAAATAACTACTTGGCTTAACGCAGTCATTGCACTGATTTTATACTTTCTTAACTTTTAAAAAACGGATTGTTTTCGTTATGTCCCAACTTATTTCAATAGATATATTCATAACTAAAGCTGCCGATGATACGTTTTCCTCCCATCATGGGAATAAATAACTTTCTTATCCTCCACATAGGTTTCTAAATATACTGTTTTGCCCCAAAGCTGATGAATATAAGGAAGCACATGCTCTAAATATTTTAGATCTAATTCTATCCCTTCATAATTGTGAATCAAATAGAGCTCCCCATTCCGCAAGTAATCTCCATTTTCTACGGTTATATATGGAAATCCTCCATTTACTCGCATGGAAATAAGCTGATCACGTACTGCTTCATAATCTTTATTGGTAATTTGATAGTTTCTCCCCTTTTTCTCAAATAAATACATATCTTCTCTCGCTACCAAGTCTTTCGTTAAATAATTACGGATGAAGGAGATATCCGATTCCAGCTCTCTTACTTCAAAAATCTTTTCTCTTCCTGAATTTTCTTTTATGCCTAATTGCTTCATTTCCTTCGTCGGATGATTATACCGCTCCTCAATGTCTTCAAAAATTTTTATCCCTAAATAATAAGGATTTATTTGATGCTTCGAAGGCTGCACAACACCGGCATTTAATGTAGCAAATTCAACGGTCTCATCACTTGTTAAATCCATCTCACGTAAAATACGCTGATGCCAATAAGATGCCCAGCCCTCGTTCATAATTTTTGTTTCTAGCTGTGGCCAAAAATATAGCATCTCCTCACGCATCATTGTTAAGATATCCCGTTGCCAATCCTCTAGGTCTCTACTGTATTCTTCAATAAACAATAATAGATCCTTCTCTGGCTGAGGAGGAAACTTCTTCCGCTTGTTTATTTCCCTCTTCTTGTTATCATCTGATTTCTCATCTAAGCTCCATAAATCATCATAAGGTGTTTTAGGAGCAGATGTATCTTCTTCCTCTTCGTCCTCCATATAATAAGCAGGTAATTTTGGCCTTACGATGGATGGGTCAATATGTTCTTGAATTGCAAGAATCGCATCTAAAAACTTCTCCACTTCCCTTTTTCCATAAACCATCTCATAATGTGCAATTCGTTCAGCGGTAGCCGTCATACTTTCTACCATGTCTCTTCTTGTATTCGAGAAACGGACATTATTTTTGAAAAAATCACAATGCGCCAATACATGCGCTACAATTAATTTATTCTGAATAAGACTATTCGTATCAAGCAAAAAAGCATAGCATGGGTCAGAATTGATAACAAGTTCATATATTTGGCTTAGACCTAGGTCGTATTGTAGCTTCATTCGATGAAACTGTTTACCAAAGCTCCAATGACTAAAACGCGTCGGCATACCATAAGCACCAAATGTGTAAATAATATCGGCTGGGCAAATTTCATAACGCATTGGATAAAAATCTAATCCAAATCCTGATGCAATTTCTGTAATTTCATCAATGGCACGATGAAGCTCCTTCATCTCTGTCAAATAGATCCCCCCAAACGTACTTTATACAGTTTATGAACAAATACTAGAATGATTACAGTTAATAAGATTTGCATGTACAATTACTTGTACTTTTAATTTGCTTTCTTATACAAAATGAGTACTTATTACCTAGTTAAAATATGTTAACGTAAAATTTTTGATCAAAAGTATTGCTATTTTTAAACCAGTACCATATAATTTGCCTATAGGAAACATTTTAATCCTGATAAAATGTTTTGGACATAATACAACAAGAGAATTACTAACATAAGATACAAGTAGATTTTTTTTAGGCTTGTTTTGCCTTAGACAAACATTATTAGAGAGGGGAAATACTACATTGAGGAAGATAGGATTATTTTGCTTAACCGTATTACTTATCATTGGGATCGTGGGTTGTTCTTCCGGATCTGATGAAGCTAATGGATCGGAAGAGAATCCCATAAACGTCGTTACAACGATAGCCCAAATTGGAGATATAACCGAGAATATCGGCGGAGATCTTGTTGAGGTAAATAGTTTAATGGGACCTGGAGTCGATCCGCATTTATATAATGCAGTTCAAGGTGATATTCAGAAGATGACAGAGGCAGATATCATTTTCTATAACGGACTTCATTTAGAAGGACAAATGGGAGAGATTTTTGCAGAAATGAAACAGGAAAAACCTACTATTCCCGTTGCAGAAAATATACCAAAAGAAAAATTATTAGCTGATCCGGAAAGCCCAGATATTAGTGATCCACACGTTTGGTTTGATATTAATCTCTGGAAATATGCAGCAGAAGCTGTCCGAGATGGATTAATTGAGTTGGACCCCGATAATAAGGAAACGTACACCCAAAATACAGCGGCTTATCTAAAAGAGCTTGATGAATTAAATGATTATGCGCTGGAACGATTCGAGGAAATTCCAGAGCAAAGCCGTGTACTAGTAACCGCTCACGATGCATTCAATTACTTTGGAAAAGCCTATGGCTTTGAAGTAATGGGATTACAAGGCTTAAGCACAGAGTCAGATTATGGAGTAAATGATATCCAGCGTATTATTAACGTATTAGTAGAACGAAATATT
Source organism: uncultured Virgibacillus sp. (assembly GCF_947495635.1). NCBI lineage: Bacteria > Bacillati > Bacillota > Bacilli > Caryophanales > Bacillaceae > Virgibacillus > uncultured Virgibacillus sp. The sequence continues at coordinate 2,623 of NZ_CANMAB010000035.1, forward strand.
AAAGGTGTATTTGTAGAAAGCAGTGTTTCCGAACGCTCGATTAACGCTGTGGTAGAAGGTGCGAAGGAAGAAGGTCAAGAAGTATCCATTGGCGGTGAATTATATTCTGACGCAATGGGAGAAGCAGGTACTGAAGAAGGTACTTATATCGGAATGTTTAAACACAATGTGGAAACCATTGTTGAATCTCTAAAATAAGGTGGGAGTTAGTATGTACGCATTATCAGTAAAAGATATATCGGTAACCTATGATAAACAGCTTGCCCTTGAGAACGTGTCTTTTGCTGTACCGGAGGGATCGATAACAGGGATTATTGGTCCAAACGGTGCTGGTAAGTCGACACTTATTAAATCTATTCTACAATTACTACCTACTTTATCAGGTAGTGTCGAGATATTTAATAAGCCTATACGCACACAAAAGAAAATCATTGGTTATGTCCCTCAACGAAGTGAAGTTGATTGGGACTTCCCAACTAATGCTCTAGATGTGGTATTAATGGGGAGATACAATCATATTGGATTATTTAAACGAGCAAACAAAAAAGAAGTGGCATGGGCAAAAGCATGCCTTGAAAAAGTGGGAATGCAAGATTACGCTACACGCCAAATTAGCCAATTATCAGGGGGGCAACAGCAGCGCGTATTTCTTGCCCGAGCCATGGCACAGGATGCCAAAGTATACTTTATGGATGAGCCATTTGCAGGAGTAGATGCTTCAACCGAAAAAGCTATTATTCAATTAATGAAAGAATGGAAAGCAGAAGGTAAGACAGTACTTGTCGTACACCATGACTTACAGACAGTTAATGATTATTTTGATCATGTATTATTATTAAATAAATCACCAATTGCTTATGGGGAAACACAGTCGGTATTTACGTTAGACAATTTGGAACAGGCATATGGCGGGAAAATTGCATTTTTACAAAAAGCCCCTTCAACAGTAAAGGAGTATACGTAAAATGGAAGCAGTAACATCCTTTTTCTCCAGCGCTAACCTGCAATGGGTGCTCATCGGTAGCTTACTTCTAGGGTTTGCTAGTGGTGTCATCGGCAGTTTTGTTTTACTCAAAAAACAAAGCCTTATCAGTGATGCCATGGCCCATGCAGCTTTACCAGGGGTATGTATTGTATATATTCTGTTTCAAGTAAAATCTGTACCTTTTTTATTAGCAGGTGCGGCGGTTACAAGCTTAATTGCAACGCAATCGATTCAAACGATTGTAAATAGGTCGCGCATTAAAACCGATGCTGCTATCGGAATAATCATATCTGTTTTCTTTGGTCTTGGAATTGTTTTACTGACGTATATCCAGCAAAATTCAAGTGGTAACCAAGCTGGGCTTGATTCATTCATCTTTGGGCAAGCTGCTTCGTTAGTACGAAGTGATGTTCAACTAATTGCCATTGGTGCATTCGTTTTAATCATTCTTACTGCTTTGTTCTTTAAAGAATTTAAAATTAGTATCTTTGATCCGCAATTTGCACGTGGAATTGGTTTACCAGTAACATTTTTCAATGGGGTTCTGCTATTTCTAGTAGTTGCCGTCGTTGTAATTGGTATTCAGATGGTAGGTGTTGTCTTAATTGCAGCACTATTAATTACACCACCGATCTCAGCAAGATATTGGACGGATCGTCTCGGGTTAATGACCATCCTAGCTGGTATTTTTGGAGCCATTTCTGGTGTGAGCGGCGCTGTCTTAAGTACTGCTCTTCATAATCTACCCACAGGTCCGGTGATTGTTCTAAGTGCATCACTTATCTTTTTCATTTCCTTACTTTTTGGATCAAGAAAAGGGCTTTTATTTAAAGGAGTGAGGCACGCATGACGTATACAATGTGGATTATATTAACTGGATGTCTTGTAGGTGTAACCTGTGGTGTAACTGGGTCTATCCTTGTATTACGTAAAATGTCAATGATTGCAGATGCGATCAGTCATACTGTTTTATTAGGTATCGTGGGAGCATTTTTCGTAACCCAATCGTTAAATGGGGTTCCCATGCTAATTGGAGCTGGTATCGTTGGTATTTTAACGGCTCTATTTGTTGAAATGCTACACTCCTCAGGCGTACAATCAGATGCTGCAATTGGGATTGTATTCACATCCTTGTTCGCCCTAGGTGTCGTACTAATATCCTTTATTGGAGACCAAGTACATTTGGATGTACAGCACGCACTTATGGGAGAAATTGCTTTTGTACCGTGGGATACTCTGACAATCAATGGTGTCAGCTATGGACCCGTTGCCGTTTGGATGCTTGGGGCAGTGCTGATTATTAACTTACTATTGATTATTCTGTTTTATAAAGAAATAAAAATGTCAACATTTGATGCACAGTTTGCAACATTAATTGGTGTACCTGTCGTCTTAATTCATTATTTATTAATGACAATGGTATCCCTATCTACGGTAGCATCCTTTGATAGTGTGGGAGCAATACTAGTGGTAGCCATGCTGATTGTACCAGGGGCCACCGCCTATCTGCTAACCGATCGATTTCTTGTATTACTCATCCTAAGTGGTGTGATCGGTATCCTATCTGCACTAATGGGCTATTGGTTTGCCGTTCAATTAAATGTATCCATTGCTGGATCAATGGCAGTAGCAACAGGTGTACTATTCCTTGCAGCTTTCTTGTTCAGTCCAAAACAAGGAGTTATTACACGGAAATTCAGAAATAGTAAGGAAGAAACCATACAACAGTCAGCATAAGGACAGGCCGTAGTGCAATTCTAATCGGGTATAAACCAAGGGACTTCCTCATCGGAATTCCTTGGTTTATTTTTTAATATATTGCTATTTGTGAACTAATCAATCTTATTGTGAACTTCAACTGTATGATTCTCCTCAATCGGGAAAAGCTAGTTCATAGGAGGAATCACTATGGCAGATCAATTTTTAACAATTGAACAGTTTAATAAGCTTTTGAAAAAGTGGAGTGGAAAACGTGTGAAGATTGCAAAACAGGAGCTTCACGATTATGATGAAACGATTATGGATCTATCTAAAGTTTCTTATGAGACAAACACACGTAGAATTGATGATTACCAGCCCTTACATGCTCTACAACTGAATGGAATGGGTGAAGTCGAAAATGCTTCCAATCATTTTGAAGAATTGCCAACTTCTATGTACGAAATTCCACTGGAGGATACATCCCTATACCAATTTGACGGCTCACGTTTTGCCCTGGTAACAGATCGTGCCATCTATACCATCGAAATAGCAGATTAGCATCCATAGCCTTCCAGATAAATAAAAGCGCATACACCCGCCGATTAAAAACATAGCGACTGGAGCGACTCAACGGGGATAAAGGAATCACGGTGTGTTAGTGAGCCGACAATGACTTATCATAGTGCGATTCGTGAAGTCGCCCCCGTTTCTGGGTGCTGAAGCTGGGCGCGGCTCAACACGCGCCTATTTATCCACATGGAAAAATTTTTTAACTTCCTAAGTTTTATACAACAATCAAGCCGTTTCTTTTTCAAGATGATATTTTATTTGGTCCATTTATAATACACAAATTTTAACTTCTGACCATTCATTTCAAATTCTTCATCACTGGTTTTTGTTTGCTCAAATCCATTTTTCTCTAAAACCTTTTGGGATGCTATGTTATTGGTTGTTGTTTTTGCCTTAACCTGTTCAATATCTCGATCTGTTAATGTTTCTAATAATAATTTCAATCCTTTCTTAGCAACACCTTTTCCAGTATGTAGTTGTCCTACTCTATAGCCTAGATAACCAATTTTTTGAGATCTATCAATATCAACTAAATTAATTCTTCCTAAAATAGAACCATTTTTATCTTTAATTAAATAGAAATATGAAACTCCTTCAGCTTGCTCTTTAAGTAATGTTTCATGTCTTCTTTTAAAAATATCAAACTTATAGTATTCGTTTCCTCGGGTCGGTACCATTTTTTCGAAAAAATATTTGTTTTCAATTTCAAACTTATACAAATCTCCCGCATCTGTGGCATGTAACTTCTCAATTAATATATCCATGTGTAATATCCCCGTCCAATTTTAATGTTTACATTAATAACCCTTCTAAAAACTACCCTACACTTTTTCTTGAATTGTTGCTTATTCCATAATCTGGCCCTAATCCGTAATAAGGGCGCTGATTCTTGTTCTGGAATCTCTCCCGTTTGCTTAAATAAGCATTATAAAACTTGAAATTAAAAATACTATAACTAAAATTAGCTTTATGTAACCACTATATTTTGGTGTTCCGTGCCGTTTTTCTAAAAATTGCACATAGCCCACAAGTAAAAAAGATCCAACAACTAATATAGTAAACCCAACTTTATCATCTTGAATAATCATAACCCTTAACGCCATATACCCTATTATGAAATATCCTAAATGCCCCATTGTATATTGGAGAATATGCTTCATATCTCCCCTCCTGTGTTTATATAACAATCTGGCCCTATTCTAAAATAGAGCATAGATTCTTATTTGGAAAAGCACCCGTTTGTTTAAGTCTATTGGAGAAGGTTGGGAGACTATTTCCCAAAGTACAATTTTTATATTTCTCGTCGGTATCTTAAAGAAATATAATCTTCTTCTTCAGCATTACTAAATGCCTCTTTTTCGTACATAAAATTAAACCCTCTTGCTTCATAAAATGGAATACCTTTATTATTTCCCTTTTGAACGGATACCCACTGTTCCTTAGAACCTTTTGTCTGTTGTATATCTGTTAAATGGTTTAAAAGTTGAGTACCGATCCCTTCCCCACGGCGTTCAGGATCCAAGTATAAAACATAAACTTCACTTTTATCATCATCTATCATGCCACCACCAATAGCCCCAACAACAACCCCATTGTCGAGTGCTACAAAATAGCCGTCCCAATCGTCCACTTCATCTAACTCATGAACTATACGGTCATAATTATAAAATGTCTCATTATTCCTTCTTATATTTTCTGGACTTCTAATACCCTCATATGTGTCCAGACAACCTTCGGAACAAACTTTAGAAATACCTTCAACATGCTCTGGCAATCCTCTTTTAACTACAATCATGCTATTTCCCCCGCTTATATTTCCTTATAATTTTAATTGGGAAATGAAAAAATCACTTCTCCAACAAACTGAACCGATACTGAAACAATGGTTACTGTATATTAAGCCAAAAATGGGTTTCCATATTTTTCGCAGTAATTATAAAACCCGTGCTTATTCATATACATCATTTTTTTGACATTCTCTGGTGTGTCAAATTCAATCAATTCCAAAACTAATTGAGTAAATTCAATAGCAGCCGTTCCATTTGCAGTGACCAATTTTTTATCCTTTACTGCCTGTTCCTCTAGGAAATTACCCTTAGGATTATAATTTTCATAATCGTTCCAGATATAAGCGGAATTTCCGGTATGATTATGATCATTTAGGAAACCATTCTTTGCCAAAAAGTCCACTGCACCGCATATAGCCCCTATGGGAATATTGTTTTGAAATGTAGTTTTGATTAATGGCAAGAGCTTTTTATTATCATTTCCCCATGAATTCCCACCAATCATAACTAATAAATCAAAATCCTTAGGTTCTGAACCAATGATATAATCAACAGAAGTTTTAAAACCACCTATTGAATTTACACTATCATCTAAAGAAATGGTATCAACAGACCAATCTTCTCTTTGATTTAATGCCGACGACAAGTAAGCACCTTCCCAATCTGCATACTCGTCCAATATAAGAAATAACGCCTTTTTCATAACAACACAATCCCTCTTCTCAATACAACTCTCATAAAGTTTATTTAACCAGATTAATATTCCATCATTTGGCCCAATTCTAGCACAACTTCGTTCCGTTATTTCGCCCGTTTCTTGAATAAATCCCTGTTATAGAAAAAACTACTCTTATCGCTTACTATTTATAACTATAATTCAAACATTCTGTTTTCTTTTCATATGGTTACGAATTAGCCGGATTTGACCTCGATGATTTAGCTCATCCTCAAATACATGAAACCAACGGAAATAGTTATTTGCTTTATGATTTGGACCGAAAGGGGAAACTTTATCTAACCATTTATCCTCTATTTCCTTAAAACAATCTAGTGTGCGCTCTCGTACTAAGTTTAACTTTTCTACATAGAACTCAATTCCATTATTGGTGATTTCTGTATGTGCCTTTTCACCGAGATTCAATCCTATATCAAGCTTTTGTAGCTCTTCTTTAGTAGGTTCCCTATCCTCAAATGTCATAATTTGATAGACTTCTTCAACACATGCTATATGATACAAAAGGCATCCTATTGAATTCCCCTTGCCATCTATACGATAATCAAGTTCTTCTGCTGTTAACCCCTCTATGGCTTCGAGCGTTGTAATTCGTGTATATTCCAACATAGATAATAATCTTCCTATTAATGGGGTATAACCTGATTTTACGTCAACAATAAATCGTTTATCTTTTAAATTCTTCATTTTTTCACCTTCCTTATTTCATAAAAGAATAACTGATTTTGACCTTATAACAATTGTCAAATTCGTAAATATCCACAATCATTTTTCCGTTATTGCAATTTGAAAAGACGTAATTTGTAATAATCGCGACCGTTTCATGAACAATCTTATTACTATTAACTTATTGTTGCCGGCTTGATAAGATCCGTATCGTCCGAAGTATATTCTAATTGCCTGAGCATTGAAACGATTTGTCCTTTGTAATGAAATTCATGAGTAGCGGCATGCGTAAAGTGCCAAAGGGGTGTGAGCTCTTCTTCTTCATCCTGCCATGAAACTGGGCCGGAAATGCTAAGATTCCATCCAAATTAGTAAAGCTAACCAAGTGTCTTTCTTGGATGGAAAATACAATTAATCGTCCCCCTTGCTTTACTCAACGAAATGGCCCTAATCCGTAATAAGGGCGCTGGTAATTGTTCGGGAATCGCTCCCAAATGTGGTACTAATGTTCTTACGCTGTAGTAATAATCGGTCCTTCTTTCGTAAGAATAATCGTATGTTCGTATTGAGCGACATAGCTTTCATCGGTTAGGAAGGTCCATCCATCTTCGGATTGGAAAACTTCTTCTTCAAACGTAGATATTATCGGCTCAAAGGCAATTACCATACCCTCTTTTAAAATTTCGTCATCCCAGCGTGAGAAGTAATTGAAAATATGTGTTGGTTCTTCATGAATCGAACGCCCAATACCATGCCCAGTAAGATTTTTTATAACTGTTAAGCCATGCTGTTTCGCTACATTATGTGCAGCTTTACCCAGCGCATTTTTTTTCGAGCCTGGTTTTGCCTTCCTAAGCCCCGCTTCGAACGCTTCTTTAGCAACGTCACATATTTTCTGTAAAGTAATCTCTCCTTTACCTACTACAAAGGAAATTCCCGTATCTGCGAAATACCCATTTTTAGAACCTGAAACATCAATATTTACAATATCTCCCTCTTGAATGGTCCGTTTCCCCGGAATCCCGTGCGCTACTTCTTCATTTATGCTAATGCACGTATATCCAGGAAAACCGTATTCTCCTTTTGGTGCAGATTGGGCTCCTGCTTTTTCAAACATCTTCTTCGCAATTTCATCGAGTTCTTTTGTGGTAATTCCAGGTTTTGTACAATGGACTAATTCATCTCGAATCGCTCCACAAATTCCCCCAATTACTTTTAATCCATTAAAATCCTTTTTAGTCCTTGCAACCATTGTATATCCTCGCTTTTTAAAGTATTTTGTGATTAGTATACCATTTAGTTTCTAGCATAAACGAAACGGATTGTTCTTCAACATTTTGATCCGTTTACTACATAGTATGAGAATGTTTTGTTGGTATCGTTACTTCAACCTATATAGTTTTACTAAATTTTTTTATACACCTACTACTTTTAACTGCTTTAGTACTTGTTTGTTATTATCTTCTAGTTTCTTGATTTCCGTTTTAGTGAATCTATAATGGCATTTTTATTGCTGCCTTTCATTTCTCGTTTTAATTGTTTTGGTGTTGGCATTTGCGAGTCCTGCTTCCTTAATAATTCAATTCTCTCACGAATCTCAGTATTGTTGTACAATGTTGCTTTCCCTACACCTGCTTCCTCTGCAACACTATTGTAATTTCCTAGACTAAAAAAAACTGAGCAAAATTCGCAGTCCTTATCACTACATGCTCAGATTTACGCTTCCTCTAGTAGCTATTATGGAATAATAGCTACTGCTTGACCACCACTCCGGCTGCCCACTTCCCTTTCCGTGGGGTTTGTCCTTCAGCTAACTTTGCAACGTGTTCTTCTTTGCAAAGTTAGTTGAGGCCGTGCCCACGGAAAGCGAAGTAATTAGTCGGAGCATTGCCAATATACATCAAACATTTCAAAATACTACTTGGCTTAACGCAGTCATTACACTGATTTTATACTTTCTTAACTTATAAGAAAGCCGGGCAATACTGGATCATATTTGCCCGGTTTATGTTTTATACTAATGCCTCTTCTTTTTGGAAGAAGGTCTTTAAAGCTTGGTAAATATCCGCTTTTTCTTTCACGATATAATACCTGAACTTCGGATCATTAATTTCCTCAAAAGCTCGCATTAGGGTTGACTTGCGACTATACCCATTTACTTCTCCATATCCAAACATACTCGAATGAGTCATGATCTCCTTCACCAACTCGATACAGGAAGGATTATCGGAAGTGATATTTTCTCCATCAGAAATATGAAATGGATAAATATTATAACGAGATGGATGATACTTATTATTTATCAGTTCTAACGCTTTATTATAGGCAGATGAACAAATTGTTCCACCACTTTCCCCTTTGGAAAAGAAATCCTCCTCCGATACAATTTTGGCTTCTGTATGATGTGCAATAAATTCAATTTCAACAGATGCATATTTAGTACGTAAAAACCTTATCATCCAAAAGAAGAAGCTTCTAGCTACATATTTCTCAAATGTACCCATTGAAGCACTCGTATCCATCATGGCGAGGACAACAGCTTTTGATTCCGGCTTCGTTACATCATTCCATGTTTTAAAGCGTAAATCATCATTGTAAATTGGTGTAATCCCTGGCCTACCTTCTCTGGCGTTACGTTTGATTGCTGTCAGGATAGTACGCTTTTTATCAATATTACCCATTAACCCCTTTTTGCGAACATCATTAAATTCAATCTTCTCGATGGTTATCTCCTGCTGTTCTTTTTCTTTTAGGTTTGGTAATTCAAGCTCCCGAAAGAGTGCTTCTTCGATTTCCTCTAAGGATACGTCAGCTTCATAATAATCTTCCCCTGGTTTATCGCCTGCCTTCTTACCTTTTCCTTGTCCCTCCTCTTCTCCCTGAGGAGCTCGAGCAATGATATCCCCTACTTTGCTATCTCCTTTCCCCTGCCCTACATGCTTTGATTTATTGTAGTTATAGCGAATCTTATATTCATCTAAAGAACGAATTGGAATTTTTATAACATCTTTTCCATTGGACATAATAATATTTTCTTCACTCACCAAGTCGGGTAAATTATTCTTGATAGCATCTTTAACTTTATCCATATGACGTGTTTGATCCTGATAACCTTTACGGTGGAGGGACCAGTTTTCCTTTGAAACGACGAAGTTCCCACTATCTTCCTGCATGCGTTCCCCTCCTATATAATTTGATCTACTTGCCTTTTGATGCTTTCTTTATCCTATGCACGTACAAGTTTATTATTGCATTATTTAAACTATTTTAAAAAATAGCCGTTGCTAATAAGTTTTAATCAAAAACAACTGTTTATTGTTTGTCTTTAGAATGGTTCGTTTTAGAGTTATGTTCCAACCTGTCCCAGCCAATGAAGAACTAAAGCAAGTGCCCGATTAGAAACGTAGCAGACTGAGCGAGTCAACGGAGATAAAGGAATCACGGTGTGCTTGCGAGCCGATGATGACTTAGATTAGGGTGATTCGTGAAGTCGCCTCCGTTTCTCTGCGCTGGAGCTGGACGCATCTCAACACGCCCATATTGATATCCGCATGGGATAATTTTTTAATTTCTTAGACCGTAACAAGGTTGGGACAAAACACTTCTTTACTCAAAATACGAATAATCAGGTTATCAATAGGAGTATCATCGCCGCACCGTGAAAATATACTCACTTCCCGGGCACGGCCTCAGCTAACTTGATAAAGAAAAACACGTTACCACGTGGATCTTCGGACTCGTGCTGTTCCCGCCGGAGTCTCGCTTATTTCAGGATCTAAATGAATTGTTCTATTAAAAAACGAAAAGATAATTAATTCAAATTAATTATCTTTTCGTTTTTTGGTTGTTCCTTCATTCTTTTGTTTTCGTCTCTTAATTAGTAAGGTCTATACCTATTTAGGTTGTAGCAACACTATCTATTCAATAAACTGCCAACATAGCGAAGCAGCTCATTTGCAGAAACAGAATTATATCCATATTCATCGACCAATCTGGCAATGACCTCATTAATCTTTTTCAATTGTGACTCGTCTGGTGTTTTTGAAGAGGTTGTTATTTTTACAACATCTTTCAAATCCGCAAACAGCTTTTTCTGAATTGCTTCACGTAAACGTTCATGTGAATTATAGTCAAAGCGTTTTCCTTTCCTAGCAAATGCAGAAATCCGAATAAGAATCTCCTCACGAAACGCTTTCTTTGCATTTTCTGATATACCAATTTGTTCTTCAATCGACCGCATTAGCTTCTCATCCGGATTCATTTCTTCCCCAGTGAGCGGATCACGCAGCTTATTCTTATTACAATATGCCTCTACATTATCCAAATAATTATCCATTAATGTCTTGGCTGACTCCTCATAGGAATACACAAACGCCTTCTGTACTTCTTTCTTGGCGATCTCGTCATACTCTTTCCTGGCAATGGAAATATAATTCATATATGTTTCTTTATCTTCTTGAGATATAGAAGCATGCTGGCTTAATCCTTCCTTTAGGGAACGTAAAACATCAAGAGCATTGATTGCTGGTACCTCTTTACGAATGATTGCCGAAGAAATACGATTAATCACATAACGTGGATCAATCCCATTCATCCCCTCTACTGGAGATTCCTTCTTCAATTGCTCTACATCCATCTGATTAAAGCCTTCAACACTCTCCCCGTCATACAGCCGCATCTTTTTTACGATATCGACTCCTTGTTTATTAGAATCCTCCAAGCGAGTCAGAATAGAGAAGATAGCCGCTACTTTTAAAGCATGTGGAGCAATATGCACATGTGCCATATCACTTTCCTTAATCATCTTTTTATAGATTCTTTCTTCCTGCGTAACTTGCAGATTATACGGTATTGGCATCACAATAATTCTAGAATGCAATGCTTCGTTCTTTTTATTTGAAATAAATGAGCGGTACTCTGCTTCATTCGTATGCGCAACAATTAATTCATCTGCACTAATTAACGCAAACCTGCCCGCTTTAAAATTTCCCTCCTGTGTAAGTGATAGTAAATGCCATAAGAACTTCTCATCACACTTCAACATTTCTTGAAATTCCATCATTCCTCGATTGGCCTTATTTAATTCCCCGTCGAACCGATAGGCACGAGGATCTGATTCGGAACCATATTCGGCAATTGTGGAAAAATCAATACTACCAGTTAGATCAGCTATATCCTGTGATTTCGGATCAGACGGACTAAACGTACCAATCCCTACCCGTTTATCTTCAGAAAGAAAAATGCGTTCCACACGTACGTCTTCAATCTTTCCATCATATTCCTTCTCTAATCGCATCGTGTTTAGCGGAGATAAACTGCCCTCAATACGTATCCCATACTCCTCTGCAAATTCTTCCCTTAAATGATGTGGTATTAAATGCAGTGGATCTTCATGCATAGGGCAACCTTTAATGGCATAGACAGCTCCTTCATCGGTTCGAGAATAGCTTTCTAAGCCACGCTTTAACATAGTAACGATAGTCGATTTCCCACCACTTACAGGCCCCATTAATAATAAAATACGCTTACGTACATCTAGACGTTTAGCTGCAGGATGAAAATACTCTTCTACCAATCTTTCAATCGCTTCTTCAAGCCCGAAAATCTCTTCACCAAAAAAATCATACATCTTCTTACCGTCTTTTTCAGTTAAACCAGAGCACTTAATCATATTATAAATCCGTGAATGAGCAGTTTGAGCCACCTCTGGCCTTTCTTTAATGATCTCCAGATATTCCGCGAACGTCCCTTCCCACTGTAGCTTCTGCTCTTCTTCACGATAACTTTTCACCTTGTTTAATATATTCATTAGATCCCTCCATCAAGGTCGCGGTTTAATTACACTATATGCGTATGTCTACTTGATGATTCCGGTTATCTTTAACAAAGACACCGCGTATAGCTAATACGCATTTGTTCAACGCTTTTATCCAAGTCATACAAAAAGAAAGTCAGATGGATCATTGAACAAAAGCGCAAACGCCCGAATAGAAACGTAGCGTTTAGAGCGAGTCAACGGAGATAAGGAAATCACGGTGAGCTTACGAGCCGAAATGACTTAGATTAGGGCGATTCGTGAAGTCGCCCCGTTTCTGGGCGCTGGTGATGGACGCGGTTCAACACGCCCCTATTTATCCACTTGGGCATTTCCTAGGCTAAAACAAAAAAAGCTCGGCAGTCATTCCCATTTTGGAAGACCGCCAAGCTTGATGATGCTACATTAAAATTATTTAGTGACGTACAGAAGCAGGAAAATATCTTTTTTTCAGCCGCGTCGATAATACTTCTAAAATAATGGCTATGAGAAGAATAGCATACGTAATAAATCCAACCTCACTCAAGTCAAAATAAAAACCGGAGGCCATAAATAACTCAAACCCAATACCACCTGCACCAGCAGCAGCTCCCATCGCTACAGCAACTGAAAAGTTAATCTCAAAACGTAAAAACGTCCATGATAATAAATATGTAAATGTGGAAGGAAGCACACCATGCATTACTACATGCCACCAATTCGACCCGGTAGCTCGCAATGCTTCCAGTATTCCTTTATCTACTTCTTCAAATGCTTCGGAAAAAGCTTTTACAAGATAAGCAATGGAATGAAAGAGCATACCAAGGACCGCAGCTTCACTACCTAATCCTGCTGCAATTGCAAAAATCAAGACCCAGAGAACGGTGGGCACTGCTCGAATAAAGGCAACGATAATCCGAACAATTTTAGCAATCCACTCTTTGGACAGATTTGTAGCCGCCATCAACGAAAGAAAGAGAGCAATAACTGCTCCAAGCACGGTTGAAAGAACTGCTAACCCAAGTGTAATCCCTATTTGATAAAGTGCTTCTCCCCAACTAAAGTGATTTAAGGCAGGCTCTAGAAACATTACTTTCAAATTATATGCCGTCTCTGTAATGGCAGTAGTTAGATGCAGACCCGTATAATCAAAGAATAGAAAGCCTACAATCGTCAATAGAATAAATAAAATTATTGTCCAGCGCATTACTCGCTCTGACTTACTACCAGATTTAAGAGAAATACTGCCATCTTTTTTTCGCTTCATATACGTTGGCTTTGTTATAGTTTCCATTACAAAATCACCTTCCGTATATAATTTGAGATTAGTTCAATGATGATCACTGCGATGACAATACTAAATGTCACAAGCGCTACCGCATTGTAGTTCATCGACTTATAATACATATCAAAGGTATAGCCTATTCCCGTACCAGTTAGAATACCTACCAGTGTTGCACTTCTAATATTGGTTTCGATCATGAATAGAATCCAGCTAATCATCTGAGGCAAGCATTGTGGAATGACCGCTTTATTGACAATATGAAAATACGTCGCTCCAGTAGCCGTCAATGCTTCAACAGAGCTTTGACTAGCTTCATCAATGGATTCGATAAAAGCTCGAGTTAAGAAACCGACCGTCCCGACAAACAAAGCTAAATAACCCGTTACCGAATTTTGTCCAAATGACAGAAGCAAAATCAGCGCCCATGCAACAACGGGGATATTTCTTGAAACAGATGCAATGAATCGAGCCACTACACTTAATATTCCGTTCAAGCTTGTTGTTTTAGATCCCATTAATCCTAAAAATATCGATATAACTGCAGCTGTTGTGGTTGCTGCAATAGACATGAATACGGTCTCGTTTAGCTTTTCTAGAATGGTTGGCAGTCGTTCCAATGACTCTTGTGTAATTAACAAATTGGAGATGATCCAGCCGATAGCGGCAGGAAAAGCGGCTAAGCCATCCACAAAATTAAAGTTAGTTATGACAGCTGAAAGATACGTGACAGCTATAATAATTAATAGAAACAAAGTAGATTGCCATTTTCGTTTTTGCATCACTTTTTGATTCACAGTCGATTTCTCCTCACACCGTAATTAATTCTCTTGTTTGTGTTCCATAAATACGATTAATTCGATCATCTGTTAATTGGTGATTGGAACCGTCGAATACAACTTTCCCTTGATTTAGACCAATAATGCGATCCGAATATTGTTGAGCTACTTCCACTTGATGCAAATTCACCATACAGGTAATACCCAGCTCGGACGTAATTGATTTCAGATGGTCCATAATAACCTTGGAAGCATTCGGATCAAGTGAAGCTATTGGTTCATCACATAGTACAAGCTTTGGATCTTGAATAAGCGCGCGGGCGATTCCCACTCGTTGCTGCTGCCCTCCACTTAGTTGGTCACAGCGCTTATAAGCATGCTCTTCAATGCCTAGCTTTTGCAGAAGATAAAAGGCACGCTTTTTTTCTTGTTCCGTGAATCTACCTAAGAACCCCTGCAATGTTGTTTTATATCCAAAGCGACCGTGAAGGACATTTTCAATTACGGTTAAACGAGGTACTAAATTATAATGTTGAAATACCATCCCAATATTTGTCCGTAGTCGTCGTAACTGTTTCTTTCCAAGAGTTCCCACATTAGCACCATCGAATAGGACATTTCCTTCACTAATTGTCACCATCCGATTGATACATCGAAGCAATGTTGATTTTCCAGCTCCTGAAGGACCAATGATGGATACAAACTCACCAGCTTCTATATCAAAATTCACATTCTCTAATACCTTTGTTTCTGTATCGTACGATTTCCCAAGACCAACTACTTGCAACAATGACATGATAGCTTCTCCCTTCTATTTGTAAAATGAAGAGTATGCCCAGAAAAAGGTGCATACTCTTTCAACCATCATCTATCCACCAATTTTACTTCGAAATTTCACGTATTGGATCAAACCAAGCATCCTCTACTGGCGCGAATCGTTCCTTATCGGATTTGAAGAATAATGCGGAGTCTTCCGAATCCTCTGGTACAAAAATTCCTTGGTTATTCGCAACTTCATCTGAGGTTAGAACCTCTTGTAATTTTTTATAATCTTCTTCACCTAACGTATCCATATTTGCAGCAAAGGGCGCATTTAATACTGGGGTTACACTCATTAGTGTAAATTCGCTACCTGTTACCTTATTAAATGGTTCTGCAGCATCGTCCTTCACGCGATAAACAGAACCTACTGTATTTTCTTCACCTTCCGCAACCTCCACGTAATTTTCTACACATGTATCACAAAATGCAGCAACATCTGCATTACCCGATAATAAATTCACCGCAGATCCCTGATGAGAATTCCCAAACAATACTTGAGAGAACAGTGGACCAGCTTCCATTAGATCTTCTTCCGTTAAATCTGCATATTCATCCTGTTCAGTGAAATGTGCTAATATACTTGAAGAAGGTACTTTAAATCCTGAGGTAGAACTGTTTGATACAAAGGAAAACTTTTTGTCAGCAATGGTATCAAGTGAAAATTCTCCATCCTTTTTGTAATTCTCCTGATCATCAATGTTTACCGCTAACCAGCTATGGTATACCGCATCATCTAATGTTCCTGATGGGCCTGTAGGAACAACTAAAGGTTGAATAGCGTCATTACTTTTATTGGCCTCAATGTATCCCTGTGCCCCCATGAAGGCAACATCTGCATTATTATTCACCAAAGTCTCAATAGCAATGGCATAATCTGTCGTTAAGTGATGCTCTACTTCTTTTCCGGTTGCGTCTGCAATTACCTTACCAATTTCATCACGAGATGATTTCAAATCCTCACCAGATTCATTTGGATACCAAACAATATCAATCACATCATCAACTTCAGCCTCTCCGTTGGCATTACCTGTCGAGCAACCAACCGCAGCAATAGCTAATAAAAGCAAAACAGCAATCCTCGTTATTGTTTTTTTCATCCTTAACGCTCCTCATCCATAGATTATCTGACAAGCCAATAGACGAAACAGGGGGATAGCATTCACGATTCTATTGATTTGTCCTATATCATTGAAACATAAATAATCTAAAAATAGTTTATATTTACATTTTTTTAACTATTATTTAAGCTTGTTTACATATCCTTAATAATTAACCGTTCGTTCAATCGGAATCTGAGGACTAACGATAGATCCTATAGTGATTGGAGTACCAAATGCACCGTGATAATCTGTTCCACCTGTCATTATGAGTTGATATGTGTTAGCTAGTTCTTCCACATGTTGATGATCTACTTTCGTATGATCTGGATGATTCCTTTCAATGCCACCCAACCCAACCTCGACTAGTTCAGGAATGATATCATACGAATGAAGTTGGCCGGGATGTGCAACCACTGCAATTCCACCATCTGCTACAATGGCTTTCACCGCATCAAACGCATCCACATACTCAATATCTCCAGAAGCAGGTCCATTACCTTTAAACAGACTTTGATATAGTTGTTGATATGCTTCAGAAGTGTAAGCAGATTTTGTTAAATAATTCATAACATGTTGTTTATAAACTGTTAGACTAGGTAGAGCCGACGAAATAATAGCTTGTTGATCCAATCGATAGCCTACACGCTTTAGTTGCTCGATTTGCCAAAGAGTATGTTTTCTACGCCTTTCTCGTACAGGCCGACAAAGTGCTTCAATATGTTTAGCCTGTTCATGGTAATGATAACCAAGGATATGAACCTTTCGTTTACGCTTAAAATCATATGCTGATATTTCTATTCCAGGAATCACTTTTATCCCTAGTTCGGCACCAAGCACTTGTTTTTCCCCCAGCCCCATCGTACTGTCATGATCCACAAAGCTTACGTAATTGACCCCATGATTAGCTGCTTTTTGTAGAACTTCATAAACAGAATCTGCCCCATCGGAGTATGTACTATGAACATGGAGATCAGCCTTCACATAGAACACCTTCCTCCTGTAGAGGTACAGGACTAGATTTCATATCGTACACCTTATCGCAAAGCCCATCCATAAATTCGATATCATGAAAAATACCGACTAATGTAGTACCATCTGCTTTTAGTTTCTCGATAATCTCACGTACCTTCACTTTTGATTGCTGATCTAAACTTGCAGTAGGTTCATCAAGTAGCAGTAACCTTGGTTTCTTCACTGTTGCGATTGCAATATTTAATCGAAGCTTCTCTCCGCCTGAAAACGTATTGGGATACGTATCCCATAATTTTCGATCCAATTCAAAATGCTTTAATGCTTTCTCAGCCTCAGTCTTGGCAATAGTTACTGGTTCCTCCATTTCTAGTAACGCTTTTTCTATAAGCTGTCTAGATGTTGTACGAGGCATGACATTCAAAAACTGAGATACATAGCCGATTTCATGCTTTCGCAAATACAGCATTTCTCGCTCCGTTACCTTCGCTAAATCAATCTTTCCGAACCGATTTGAATCATATACTATATTTCCAGTATCGGGCAGATAGGTTCGGTAGATACTTTTTAAAATAGTAGATTTGCCGCTCCCACTTTTGCCAACAATCCCTATAAATTCACCTTTATCCAAAGAAAAATGAATGTTCTCCACAGCTTGCATCGTTTTCCCCAGATGATGAATCGTAAATTGCTTACCGAAATTCTTAACCTCTAATAATGCCATCGACTCATTCCTCCTTACTCCTACGTCTTTAATTGGTACGGTAGTTTGTCGTTGTAATTAACGCTCCATTTACCATGGTAGCTGTCAGCATTGGATACCCATCATCCATCCGTTCAATGATGATAATGTCTGCTTTCTTTCCAGCCTTAATAGAGCCGATCTCTCCATCCATGCGTACGGCTTTAGCAGGATTAAGCGTGACTTTCATAAACATCTCGTGTAAATCATTGCTGTACGACTCACTTAATGTAAAGATGGCATGTAATAATGCTGCTGGATAATAGTCACTACAAAGAATATCAATACTGTTTTCAGCAATTGCCTCAGCAGCAGATAGATTGCCAGAATGAGAACCTCCAAGCATTACATTAGGAGCTCCAGCAATTGTCTTTAGCCCTAATTCTCTAGCCTTTTTGGCAATATCAAGGGTTATTGGAAATTCGCTAATTGTGGTTCCAAATGAAGCTACTAAATCCAGCTTCTCCACATTATCGTCATCATGCGAGGCTACAGCTATTCCCTTTGCTAAAGCTATGTCAGCTATTTCTTTTATTTGATCGATCGACAAGCATTTCATATTTTGACGTTCTAAAATAATTGTCTGTACATCATCATCTGATAATGCACGATATCCCTGAAGGGTTTGTCTGTATACCTCTAAATCACGATACTGTCCTTGCCCAGGTGTATGATCCATAAAAGACAATAAATGGACTTTATCACCGTTTATATTTTGAATCAGTCGATCAACTTCTGAAACATTATCAATCTCAAACCGCGCATGCAGTCGATGGCGGATTAAATGAAGCTCATTATGAGTAGCTGCAATAGCATCTACCATGCGCTGCACATTCTCTGGATAACGCATTGGCTTATGTGTAAATACATCCTCACGATAGAAGGAAAGCGAGTGGAACATCGTCGTTATTCCATGACTAATTAGTATTTTTTCGGCCTCACGTAAGCTAATATGGAAATCCATCATACTCGTTGGCCGTGGAGAAGCAATTGTCTCAATATAATCAGAATGAATATCAATAAATCCAGGTGAAATATACCCACCATTTGCGTTTATGTGGTCTGCAGCTTTATATTCATTAATGCTTTCTTCAGGAATAATCGCTTGGATATGATCACCTTCCACAACAACAGCATATCCTTCTAAAATCGTTTCTTCTGTAATCACTTTTCCATTATGAATAATATACACCGTAGCTATCCCTCCTATAATAATGAGTAAACCAATCGTTGCGTGTACGCATGTTGTGGATCTTCCATAATCTGATCTGTTAGCCCTTGTTCAATGATGGCTCCGTTCAGCATGACAATTGTGCGATCTGCCAGCATTCGAATAACTGCTAGATCGTGCGATACAACGATCATACTAATTCCAGATTCTCTTTGAATCCTCTTAATCAAGTCCAATACATTTGCTTGAACGGACAAATCAAGACCTGTTGTAACTTCATCGAGAAATAGAATGGGCGGATTATTCGAAAGTGCTTTTGCAATTTGAACACGCTGCTGCATACCACCGGAAAAATTACGTGGCTCCTCCTTCGCTCGAAACAATGGGATATGGACATTTTCTAACAACTCACTACCCGTCCTCTCCATCGTTGTAACGTTACGATTACCTGCAGCAATTTGTTTTTCTGCAATATTACCTATGGTAGAAAAATTCATTTTTAATCCTTTTACCGGATTTTGATAGACCATTCCGTATTTATGATTACGAATATATCGTTTCTTTTGTGAAGACAGATTAAATACATTCTGCCCTTCCAATTCAACATCATGAATATATGCATCTCCGGAAGTAACTGGCTCATCAAAATATAAGCACTGCATCATCGTAGATTTTCCACTGCCACTTTCTCCTACAATCCCAAGGATTTCACCAGGGAATAATTCCAAGGATATATCCTGGCAAGCATATACCGTCCCACATGTAGAGCAATAATTTCTCTCTAGTTTTCGAGTGGACGTTTCTCTACAATCCTGACAACCACCACCGAATTGTTTATTTAAATTCCGAACGCATAAGATTGGTTGTTCATGCATGAGTGGGTGCAGCCTCCTTTTCCTTCAGTGAATTTAACCGATCGACACAATAGCTTGTATCATTACATTGATAATAGCTCTTACCAGAAGTTTCATCGATTAGCTCATCGAGAAACACATCATCAGCACCGCATAAATAACATGTATGATCGGCAAAGGATTCCACTGTAAAAGGATAATCCTCAAACGCAAGTGAATTTACATCTGTATATGGCGGGACAGCATAAATTTTCTTCTCTCTCCCTGCACCCAGAAGAATAAGAGCTTCAGAATAATGCAATTTCTGATTATCAAACCTCGGAATTGGGCTAGGGGCCATTACATAACGCCCATTCACATAAACCGGATGATCCGCCCCTGTTGCTGTCTTTCCGTACTTCATAATTTGTTCAAACAAAAGCAGCCATGCTCCACTATATTCATCTTCCGCATGTAATCTTTTGGTTATATATTCACTAGCTTCCACTTGTCGAAGTGGTTCTGGAGTTGGTACTTGCAATACAAGTATTTGCTCCTTCGTTAATGGTACTTCCGGGATTCGGTGCCTTGATTGTATAAGTGATGCTGCTTCTGTGTTCTCCGTTAGTGCTACATTGGTTGTTTGTTGCACCAACTTCTTAATGCTAACAGCGTTTACGGATTCATCAGCCCCCTGATCAATTACTTTTACGATATCTGTCTTGCCGATTAAGGATAGGGTAAGTTGAAGTCCTCCTGTCCCCCAGCCTCTTGCTATCGGCATTTCTCTCGAAGCAAAAGGGACTTGATAGCCTGGAATAGCGACTGCTTTTAACGTGGCGCGACGAATCTCCTTTTTAGAACCTTCATCGAAAAAGGCAAAGTGTGTCATTGTTTTCATTACTCTTTCCCCTCCTTTTTCACTTCACGAACACTATCCAGCTTAGACTGAAAGGTCACATAATGTGGTAGCTTCAAATGTGAAATGAAGCCAGTAGACTCAACAGAGTCAATATGTAGCAGTACAAACTCTTCATCATGTGTAGGAAAATTGGATTCAGGATGCTCCAAGCATTGATCTAAAATACTCATTGCAATTGCCTTCGTTTCATTTTGGCCATAGCAAACACCATATCCGATTTCAAATTCCAATTCCGCTTCATTCTTTTGGTTTTTCGTTGATACTGGTACAAACGACTCCACTTCCGAAACTTTAATTTCCCCAATATAATATGGATCTTCATGATTCTGTCCTGTACCATTCGGCTGGTCAACATAGACAGGTAGTGCGCCCACACGTACTTCTCCAACGGTTGGATGTACTTGCCCATATCCCCGTAAAGATGCATATCCCAATGCAGTTACCGCTCCTGTTTGACCACGAGTTAATACTTGCAGCCTTGCACTTCTTGGAGCAGGGAATGGAAGGTTTTCCTTCGTGATATCAACCGGTTTCGTATCATCAGCCTCATAGGTATCAAATAACCCTTCTTTTCTTAGATATTCCACCACTTTAGGGAAATAGCTAACCTTATCCGTAGCTTTTATGTTTGCAAGCTCCCGTTCATAAGCTTTTACCCATTCTTCATTCTGCTTAACACGCTCATCCAATAAAGAAAAATCCAATAATCGATGTGTATAATCTGTGGTTGCTCCTAGCAATTGCCCCCCAGGAATATCTTTAAAGCTTGCAGAGATACGACGCTCAACAAACATTGACTCCGATTCTACGGTTTGACTGTAATATAGTCTAGGCAAGGTTGATCGATGTGCTCGCATAATAAAAACGGCCTCTTCCATACTTCCCTCAGCCTGTTTGATGGATAATGCTGCTAGAAAGGGAGAATACAAGCTACTCTCCGACATAACTTGATCCACTAGGGATCGCATTGTTGCCATTATCGTTTTAACCTCAATAATCTCACTTTCCTTTAAACGCTCATAGGTTAATCGTTTAATCGAAGCCTCAATCGCCTTTGTTCCACCTTTAACTGCTACATACCCCATTTATTCCACCCCCGTAATTTCAACTGTAGTCGTTCTAGGGATACAAACGATATGTGCCTGCGCATCTGTTATAATCAGATCGATGCCTAAGGGGTACTCATTTATTCGTTCCTTACGAGCTTGCCATGCTTTTGTATAAATGCCCGTAAACAGCTTGACCTCATTTTTAATACCGGGTCCCATTAATTTCAATTCAGCCGTATTCGAAAGTTTTGGTGTTTCGATGATCCACGTGCTGGAATTTTGGGGATCAATTAAATCACCTATTTTACACTGATAGATCGCCTGTAAGATGGATAGCTCCGTTGCATCCTGTAAAACGATAATATAATCTGCCTTATCAGCAGGTGCTTGCTTTGCTAAGGTATATTCCGATATTTTTCCGCCAACCTGCTGCTGTTTTTCTGATATAAGATGAAAGGAAACCTCTCCATCTAATAAAGCCATTGCGCTAAGTAAAGTAGCATCATAACATGGTAATTGATAATCCACCTGCTCTGCCTGTTCTCGAAGAATTGAAATGTCACCAGGTCGAGACATACTATACAAGATCTTCCTATATACTTGCTGTAAATCATGCACTTGATCTATAGCCATACAATCTCCCCTAATCCCCTATTTTGAATAAACTGAAACTTCAATCAGTATGGGTTTTGTTTATCCGCCACTGATTGCTACCGGCCAACAACTACTCGTTCCGTACGATAACTCTTTCCCAGGAGTCTGGTATCTTCTAGTCGTTGTGTCTACCTGTACCTTTTGAGACTTCCCTATTAGCTTCAACTCAATTGTCCATCGTTTCAAAGTTTACCTTTGTTTCAAATAGTTCTGCCTGTTTTTTAGCTTTTTTCATCGTTATTTCGGCCTCTGCCTGTAGAAGTAAATCATGCCATTCCTTCGTTTGCGGTAAATTGGCATTGTAAGCAGCATCGATAATGGCAAGCTGTAATGCTAATTCGTCTTCCATTCCCTGGACAACACCAATGCCGACATGCTGATTGATTTCTACTTTTGCTTCTGTTACAAGTACTTCGCCAATATAGAATAAGGAGTTCTTAGCCGACTCTCGCATCTTAACCATCGTTAATCCGTAGTGCGGAGCGACAATTTCCCGATAAGTATAGTTCTGTAAAAGGCCTTCTGCGAGCTGCTTTGCCAATGTTGTATCATCTTGAATAAGAATTTCGGTTCTTCTGCGCCTCTTCATTTCATGCACCCTCCTTTACAAACCCATCGTAACTTGTTGCCAAGTTGCTGTGTTTTAAAATATCGTAAAGAATTTGTAAAGGAATCCTTTATCATGTAAACGAACGAAGACAGATGACCTTTAGTCCATATAACAAAACAGCATACCAAAGGATACTATTTTCACATAAAGTGAAGCTTCAAATTAGATGAGGTCTAACTGCCAGTTAGATGTGGGATAAAACGAGACAAACAAAAAGACCGGAAATACTAATGCTATTCCCGGTCTCAACCGTTAGATTTATAGAGTTCATTATTTTTCAATACATACGTTAACCCATATTCAGGCATTACTAGCCGACCATGGTCTGGAATGAGTCGTTCGGGATGAAAACTATGTAACGGGATCAATGTTTTTGGGTTCAACCTCTCCAATACATACTTTAAATGCTGCGGAATGGCATGCCCTCCAGTACCTGCTAAAAATCTTGGCACACCAAGCATATTCAATAAATTTATCAGATGATGATAAGCCGGATCGTAATCTCCTAAAGGTGTACCGTTAGAGTGAAGATACACTCCTTGACTCACATGTAAATCAAATAGCTCTAACGAATTTTCATAACTCATTTGTAATAAATACGCCGATGGATTTCTGTTAATAACGCTTGCTTCCACTGTTTCATAGCGACTCATTAAATCCTCCTTCCAACCAGGTAATGTCCCTATGATGCTCTCATGCTTCGTATTTGCTGGAAGATATACTGAAAAATTCCTTTTGCCGAGAAATTGTTCAGCTATATATGCTGTTTCTAATTCAAACACAAGCTTTCGCTTAGCTAGATTGGCAACTTCCAGCATTGTTTTTAAACGTTCAATATTGCGGTGATAGATATTAAATAACCCGAGACCGGTTGTCTCCTGTAAGATTTCCATCATATGACCAGCAATACTAGCTTCCTTTACTAAGCTCGTAGGCAATGCTCGATCAGCAATAATTGGCTGTTTCCTTTCTTCGATTCCCCGTAATGTTGTTCCTTCCATGATGAGTACATCAAAGCCTCGGTCCTTCACTTTTTCGATCGCGGTTTCCATCCATTGAGGATTTTTTCCATGAAGACGAAAATCACCGGTGTAAAATACGGCTCCATCTGGTGTCTGCACATGAAAACCACAGGCACCTATGACATCATGATCAACCCGAATTGGCGTAATACAAATCTCGCCAATTTGAAACGTCTCATTATATGTACAAGCACGAAGGCTTGGTTTATGCCCCTTTACGGCTTCCCCTACTACTTCCAATGACCGATACAATTTCAAGGAGTCCTCTGTGAAATAGACAGGAATTTGTGGTGACAGCATACCCACGCCTCCCATATGATCCAAATGTAAATGAGAAACAATCACAGCTGTATGCCTTGCGTCCCGTTCTTCTGGAAGAGGATCAGCTAATCCCTCGAGATCTTCAGCCTGATAGATACCATCTATCGGTGGTATCAATCCGAGTTTCAGGTAATCCTTCACGATCTTGCTTGATCGCTCTTCTATTTTCTCATCCAACATACTGGTATCTGGACTAAAGATTAAACCAAAATCAAAAATTACACGACTCTCTTTGTATTCAATGGATACAATTGTACCGCCAATCGTACGCAGTCCTCCCCAAAAGCGGATTTTTGTGTGATTACATGCTTCTTTCAACCTACTCGCCTACCTTCTTATAATTTCAAGGAGGAGCCTGTTCAGCTCCTACCTTGCCATATACTTTTAATGTTTCCACTTTTTGCTTAAACCTACTAATTTGCTTTATCTACAGCATCCTGTGCCGATTTTTGCAAGTCCTTTAGTCCATCTTCAATTGACTTTTCTTGTAATAATACGGATTGGATCTCCTTATTCAAAGCTTCATTTATACCAGACTTCCCTTTGATATGGGGATCATAGTAGCCAGCATCAAATTGGGAAGCTGCTACTCCATAGGCTGGATTTTCCTCTACATACTTTTTCCATTCATCCGTCTCTAATGCAGACGTACGTACTGGCACATAACCAGTGGATTTTGCCCAAAAAACAGTCTGTTCCGTACTTGTTAGAAACTTCATATACTCCCAAGCAGCAAGCTTTTCTTCGTCGGTTGCAGAATTAAATATAGCTAAATTGGTACCCTGAAAAGCCGTTGCTGCTGCTTTACCTTTAGGTAATGGTGCTACCGACCAGTTGATCTTTCCTTCCGCTTCAGCACCAACAAAGGATATTCCAGCTGATGATCCTACATACATTGCAACGTCTCCCCGACCAAATGGACTCGACATATAACCATCTTCTCCAGCAAGCCTGGCAGTACCTTCTGCAATCATCCCATTTAAAAATTCAAGCGCTGTTTTGGCTTCTGGAGTATTGAAGGTTACTTCATCCACTGTACCATCGATTGTTTTGCCTCCTGCTTGGCGCACATACGTTGGGAAGGATAGCCCTATTGAATTCTCAAAGCCTAATCCAACCACTTGCTTACCGTCTTTATTCGTTGTAAGTGCTTTTGCTGCAGCCTGATAACCTTCCCAAGTTGCTGGTATCTCTAGATTTTTTTCTGTTAGCATGTCTGTATTGTAGTAAAGAACTTCAGTACTCTTATTAAATGGGACACCATACATCTTGTCCTCCCATGTATTCGCTTCACGGAAAACCGAAACAATATCGTTTAATTCATTTTTAGACCAACCATGCTGCTTATGTTCCATATATGGTGTTAGGTCAGTGATTAAATCATTCTCAATGTACTGCGTCATCCAGTCTTCATAAGCCTGTGCCATGACGGGCGCGTTTTCTGCTTTAGCAGAAGCCATTAATTTTTTTGACAAATCATCGTACGATCCTTGGCTAACAAGCTTTACCGTAATATTATCCTGAGACTGATTAAATTCATCTGTCATTGTTTTTAACGTCTCCTCTAGACCACCTGTCATAGCATGCCAAAATTCAATTTCTACTGGACCTGTTAGCTCTTCTGGAACAGAAGCCGTTTCTTTTTTCTTGTCCTCATTTGGTTTCTCAGCATTCCCACATGCTACTAAGCTAATTGCGATTAGACCTACAAGCAAAACGAATAAAAACTTTTTCATATTATACCCTCCATCATTATGTATTTTATATTGTAAAAACGTCACTCTGTAGAGCATTGATTCCTCTAACAGAAGTAAGTTGAACAATTAGCACCTACCTACCCGCCCCTGCTTTAGAACGTAAAGCTCGAGGTTCCATCACACCGATAGTCGAACTTATCCTTTTAAACCAGCCTTTGCTACCCCTTCAATAATGTACTTTTGCAAAATAATATATAAAATGATCATCGGCAGAATAATCATAGTCGAAGCAGCCATTAATAATTCATAGACAGTACCTGTTTCTGTACTGAAAGCAGTCAAGCCTACTGGAAGTGTCCGCATTTCCTCTGAATTAGTCACAATTAATGGCCAAAGGAATGCGTTCCAGCTACCAATTGCTTTTAGTATTACAATGGTTATTAGCGCAGGCTTTGCAAGTGGTACCATGATTGTCCAAAGAAACTTGAAATCACTGCAACCGTCAATTTTGGCAGCATAGGAAAGTTCTTGGGGAATTCCAAGAAAGAACTGACGTAATAAAAAAATCGAAAATATACTTGCAAGCCATGGAACAATTAAAGCTTCATATTGATCAATCCAACCTAGGTTTACCAACGTAACAAAATTTGGTGTCAATAGTACTTCTCCTGGAACCATCATGGTTCCTAGTAGTATGGCAAAAATGATATTTTTCCCATAAAATTGAACTCTCGAAAAAGCATAGGCTGCCAAAATGGTCGTTATTAATTCACCTAGCGTACTTGCAATCAATACAAAAAAACTATTAAAGGCATAGCGCGCAAATGGGGCAACCTCAAAAGCTTTCGAATAATTCTCCCACTGGAAATCTCCAGGAATCCATTGTGGAGGCATAATCATAACTTCATTAGAGGCCTTTAATGAAGTACTAATCATCCAGACGAATGGAAGGAGCATTAATAAAGCACCTAGCGTTAGTAACAGATAAATAAATCCTTTAGACATCGCTTCTTTCTTTACCATTTCTTCGCATCCTCCCTATTAATAATTTACCTTTTTCTTCCCAACATATAGCTGGATGAAGGTAAAGATAAAGATTACCAAAAACAACATATACGCGGCAGCAGAAGCAACGCCAAAGTCCCAATCCCCATAAAATCTATTGAAGATGTAATACACAATGGTTTGAGCACTACCAGCAGGACCTGGCTGCCCGCCAAACAGTGCAAACACTTCATCAAACACCTTGAATGCATTGATAATCGAGATAATAGAAATAAAAAAGGTCGTCGGGGAGATTAGTGGTACTGTAATATTTTTAAATCTCTCCCATTTAGAAGCACCATCTATCTGTGCTGCTAAATAATACTGCTTGTTCACATTTTGCAGTCCTGCTAGAAAAATAATAATGTTATAGCCGAGCCCCTTCCAAATTGCAAGAATAATTAATGAAGGCATTGCCCACTGCGGATCTGTTAGCCATTCAATCGCGTCAATTCCAATAAAGCTTAAGAAATAATTCAAAACGCCGTATTCTGTATGGAAAATCCATCGCCAAACAATAGATACTGCAACAACGGAGGTAACAAACGGAACAAAATAAATGGTTCGGAACAATCCTCTGAGACGGATGTTTTGGTTTAGCATCACAGCAATACCTAATGATAATAGAATGGAAATCGGTACTACCCCTATCACATATATCAACGTGTTATACATAGAGCGCCAAAATTCATCATCTTGAAGGATATACTGATAATTGTCGAACCCACGAGCATATACCTCGTCTTTAAAATAGTCGTAATCCGTATAAAAGCTCATGATAAAAGACTTTATAATCGGATATAAGTTAAATACGATAAGCACCGCCAATGCTGGAAGCAGATAGAAAAATGCTTTTATTGTTTTTCTTATAGTAGGACTTTCATTCAAACTACTTCCTCCTCACTATGCTGATGGCTGGTTATAAGCGATTTTCCTGTTAATAGATTCTCTCCATCTGTTTCTCTAAAAATATGAAAGCGATTTGGATGTAATCCGAATTTAACCCGCTGTCCTTGTGTAATGGAGGCATCCAGCGGAACGATTGCTCTTACCTTTCGTTCACCTATAAGGAAACTTACCAAGTTATCCCTACCAATTCGTTCGACTATAAGCACCTTTCCTCCAATACCCTGCTTGTTTTCATCGACTTCTATATATAAATCCTCAGGTCGAATACCAACGAGCAATAATTCATTCAACTTAACTTCCTTTGAAACTGGGTATGGAAGTTGAATAACTTCTCCCGTTTCCGTGAGCTGAACGGTATACCTATCTCCACTGAGAGTTGCTGGTAAAAGATTAATAGGTGGATTCCCGAGAAATTGTGCGACAAATTCGTTTTTAGGATGATCATAAATATCTTGTGGCCCACTAAACTGTTGAAATCTGCCATTCTTCATCAAGAGAATTTTATCTGAAATGCTTAACGCCTCTTCCTGATCATGTGTCACAAAAATGGTCGTAATACCTGTGGCTTGTTGAATACGTTTAATCTCTTCACGCATTTCCAACCTTAGTCGAGCATCTAAATTAGATAATGGCTCGTCCAACAAGAGTAACTTCGGTTTTTTTACAAGTGCACGAGCGATGGCAACGCGCTGCTGCTGTCCTCCTGACAATTGGCCAGGCTTTCGATCTAATAAGTGATCTATATGTACGAGCGACGCCATATCACGAGCTTTTTCCATAGCAATCTTCTTTGGCACCTTTTCCATTTTTAGAGGAAACATAATATTTTTAAGCACCGTCATATGTGGGTATAGTGCATAATTTTGAAAAACCATACCAATTTCTCTTTTTTCTGGTGGGATGTTATTGACGAGCTGATCACCAAAAAATAATTGGCCAGAAGTAGGCTGGTATAATCCAGCCAACATGAACAAGGTAGTACTTTTTCCACATCCACTTGGTCCTAGCAAAGAAACTAGGCTACCTTCCTCCATCGTTACATTAAGCTTGTCTACAGCAATTACATCATCAAATTTCATGGAAATATTCTTTAAGATTATTTTCATATGGAGCCCTCCTAAATTAGCCATAACTTATTATCTGAATATTACATATAATTTAAAAATAAAAACCTTAGGTAGTAAATTTATTTCAAATAAGTTATATTTAAATGTTAAGGTGTTTTATTACAATCACATTATCTACGAGCTATACATAAAAAACAAGACGTATCGCTGTTAATTTACACTAAATTTACAATATTTTAAATTTTTACTATTTAATCCCGGCATGTTTCGTATATACAATTTCACACATCAAAAAAACAGCTATCTTCACAGAAGAAGGTTTAGCTGGTTTTTATTTTTAAAGATATCTTTGCTAAATTCTATTTAAGATTACCGAATTATAGGAGACCGAATTGATGAAAAGAGCGTTTGGTATACACATTTTCAGGAGTTTAAAACACCCCATTCTCATTAGGGGAATCCTCTGGAATGGGTTGACCCACATCCCACAATTCAACAATCTTGTCATCCTGGAAACGGAAAATATGAACAACAACACCTCCAAGGTCATCCTTGTTTTGTTTGACAAGTGAATGAACCGCAACGAATTCGCTATCTCCAATAATACGTTTGGCCTCAAATAGCTTGTCAGGATTCTCTGCTGCATTTTCCTCCATTGCTAACATAAGTGAATGAGCATCACCACGAAAATAAGGGGGGTGATGGCAAAAGCCTGGACCGACGTGACTACTATACGCTTTCCTGACTTTCCCTGATGCTACGAGTCGTAAAAACGAAACTGCTTTCTCTTTCATCGAAAGCGTACCTTTACTTTCCTGTTTTTCATCCATTTTCACCATCCTATCGTATGTGTAAGACGACATATTTTAAAAATCCCGAACCTTCAATCAGTAGGGGTTTTGTTTATTACCCTCTGATTGTTAGTACCACAAGGGTATGACCTAGAGGTCTTTGCTTTGAACCAATCAGACATTTACTGGCAGGCGATCTCCCATTTCATTAGTAATTGAAAGTGGGGGTCTTACTGCCAGTAATAGATGGGATAAAAATACCTCTTTAGATATTGGTTTATCTAAAGAGGTAAAGTAAAACGAATCTAGTTTTTTATTGGCTATCCTATAAATAAGGAGTGTTACTAGTTCCTATTGCATCGTAATATCGTATTTAAATTTATCACTCCGGTAGAGTATTTTCGTATACTCGAGGACATCCCCTGTCTCTACATCCAAGCAGTCACTTTCCACGATAATAAGTGGTACCATACTGCTACAAGATAATAATTGCTGCTCAGAAAAAGTAGGGAACGTAATACTAAGCAATGTTTGATTACTCGTAAATTGTGTATAGCCTAATTCTCGATAATAAGAAAACATCGACTTAATCTTAGGGCCATCTTCAGCAATTTGCGGGAACTTCAACTCGTTTACAAATGATTGGTGAATGGCAATTGGTTCATCATCAATCAAGCGAAGTCTACCTATTTGATAAACGGTATTTCGGTTGGTTGCCTTTAGTATCTTGAATATTTTCTCTTCATAATCGATTTTCTTACAAAACGCATTCTTTGTTGTTAGATTGTAGCCAGCTTGCCTCATTTTATCTGTAAAGCTTACCTTCCCCGTTAAATGTAGCTGAATGGGAATAGGTGCCTCCTTTAAAAAACGTCCTTTCCCATGCACAGAGTATATATAACCACGTTCTTCTAGTACCATAAGAGCTTTTCTGGCAGTAATTCGTGGTACACGATAGGCAGTTGCTAGCTGGTTTTCTGAGGGGAGCTTTTCTCCTGGCTCCATTGCTTTTTTAATCATTTTCTCCATCAAATCATCGATAATACGTGCTTCCTTATCCACTGTGATCCCAAACTCCTTTTCAGCATTAAGCTGTTATAGGTTCTCTAGAAACACACGGATGACATCTACACCACCGATAAAAGTCCCGAGTGAGCTTCCTAAATTAGCAAGAACCACAATCAATAATACTCTTGTCACTTTATTCCTCCAAAAGCCCTTAACGGTGAATACATCCTCCGAAAGTGTTTCAAAATCCCGCACATGTGGCCTGCGAATATAGGCCTGAACAAAGCCGGCAAACCAACCAGCTGCTAACAATGGATTTAATGAAGTAAGAGGAGCGACCAAAAATGCAGTAAGAATTGTTAACGGGTGACCAAATGCTATTAAAGCTCCAATTGCGGACAAGCTTCCATTCCAAATCACCCAGCTCAGCGTTTGTTCCCACCCAGCTGCTGGATTCGCAAAAAACGTATAAGCAATGATAGCGAGAATAAGCACAGGGATAGACCAACCAATAATCTTGGGAATCTTCGACTTTGGTGGAATTTCTGCTAGTTTTTGCAAATTGTGCTCCCGCTTAATCTCTTCTTTAATTCCTGGGACATGAGCTGCGCCGAGTACAGCAACGACCTTATTACCCGGGGCATCTTTAATTTTTTGCGCTAAATATTGATCCCTTTCATCGATTAACGGCTCTTTTAACTTAGGAAATGTATCGGTAAACTCCTGCAAAATGGTATTTATAGTATCTTGTGTCTTCATTTTTTCTAACTCTTCTTCGGAAATACTCTCCCTACTGAAGATACTAGCTATCACTTGCGTTAATAATATTGCTTTTCCCTTTAATCCAATATTATGCCATATTCGCGAAAAGGTAATCTGGATATTTCGATCTGCTAACACAAGTTTTGCATCATTCTCCTCTGCAGACTTAATGCCTTGAATCATTTCTTGACCTGGATTAATACCAAACTGTTTCGCCATTCGTTTTTGAAAAGAAGATATCGCAAGATTCATTAATAATAAGGTTGCCTTCTTTTCTTTAATTACCTTAAATATATCCATTTCCCGCCAGCTATTACCATCTTGAACCGATTGGAAGCGCTGCTCATCTAATTCTACACAGACAGCATCTGGTTTTTCTGCTTCAATCACATTCTTTACCTGTTCAGCACTATGCTTAGAAACATGGGCAGTTCCAATTAAGATATATTCTTTATTTCCTATATGTATCCGCGTTATATTCTCTTCCGTCATGAATTACCTTCCTTTTTACTAGACAATTAAGTAAAGCTTTGTACTGTAATTATACTTTAAATACAAATAATTTTATATTATAAAATAAAACTTCTCTGAAAAAAGGGTTCTGCTTTAGAGATCGCTGATGTTCACATTTAGAACATATGAGATCAGCGCTTTCTGTACACACCTAACCTAGTAACTGCACTCATATGTGTTACTCTTCTCATTATCTGCAATCACTACTTTAGCGCCTTCTATAACCAGACCCACCTGATTTTGTAAACGTCTGATTCTCATTATTTACTAACCTATCTAATGTAATTAATATTATTTATCATTACATACATATCCAATAAAGTGAAACTTCAATCAGTGGGGGTATTGTTATTCCCCACTGATTGTTAGTACCACAAGGGGATGATTAAAGGCCTTTGAACCAATCGAACAATTACTGACAGATATATGTGGGATAAGAAAAACCGGGCAAAAACCAGCCCGGTCCTTTCCTGTTTGCCATAGCTAGAGCACATCCGATAGTTTGTATTCG
>NZ_CANMAB010000036.1:0-34721 GCF_947495635.1 uncultured Virgibacillus sp.
CTCATTTAGAAACACCTACCTTCTTATTTATGCATTTTCGGATCAAACGCATCACGTAATCCATCTCCAATTAAGTTGAATGCAATCATAATTACGGATATTAATATAGCTGGGAACACGAGTAAATATGGGTACAATCTCAGGTTCTCAAATCCAGTATTAATCAATGTCCCAAGAGACGCCTCTGGCGGAACCATCCCTAATCCAATAAAGCTTAAGAATGCTTCAAAGAAAATCGCCCCTGGAATCGTAAACATCGTATTAATGATAATAATCCCACTAATATTTGGTACTAAATGCCTGCGGATGATCGAGCTATTTGGCGTACCTAGCGTTCGTGCAGCAAGCACAAATTCCTGACTTTTCAGCTTTAACACTTCACCACGGACGATCCGGGCCATTCCAATCCAGCCCGTTATCGTCAGAGCGATAATGATCGAAAGCATTCCCGGCTGTAATACAAGAATCATTAAGACAATGACGACGAGATTTGGTATACCGACAAGAATTTCAATAATTCGCTGCATCACATTGTCGACTCTTCCGCCATAATATGCGGAAATACCACCATATGCGACACCAATTACGAGGTCAATCGCCGCCGCAACTAATGCGATAATTAAGGAAACACGCGTACCTAACCAAATCCTTGTCCATTGATCCCGACCAAGCGTGTCGGTGCCGAGCCAGAAATATTGATCAGACATATCCTTGGCTTCGTAAATATGATACGTAGCCTTTACCTCTGCAGAATCCTTACTGCCATCTCCTTCAGACAACACCTTTATATCAATAAAATCTTTATCATTATTGTATCTTTGAATTGCATTTTGCGTTGCATGTTCTACATCGTTACCCTTAAATTCATCTTTTAATGTACCGTTAAAGCCGAGCCATGAAATATTTTCTAAAACGGGTACGTGTGGTGGCATTTTAGCACGTGACAAATCTTGATCATCTAAGCCATGATCATTCATACCTGGTCCGATAATACTAAATAAACTAATCAAGCCTAAAATAATAACACAAAAAATCGCCAGTTTATTTTTGAAGAAGGTTCGGCGAGCGTCCTGCATAAAAGTTCTGCTTGGACTCGTTATTTTTTCACTTGTATCTTCTTTTCTTTCAATTGGTATTAATAATTCTTTTGGTACTTGTTGCTCGTTCTTTTTGTTATCCATTTTTAGCTCTTCCCTCCTGTCAGTCTAATTCTCGGGTCAATTAATACATAGAGGAGGTCGATGACTAGAATGATGACGACAAATAAAAAGGCAAATAAGAGGGTTGTCCCCATAATTGTTGGGTAGTCATTAACCATAATGGATGATACAAACTGCTCACCTATCCCAGGTACGGCAAAAATTTGTTCAATAACAAGCGTTCCTGTCATTAAACTCACTGCCATTGGACCAATTACGGTCACAAGTGGAATAAGTGCATTACGCATACCATGCTTGAAGATGATTCCGTATTCACTTACACCCTTCGCACGTGCGGTTGTAATAAAATTAGAACCCATTACTTCGATCATTTCCGTACGCGTAAAACGAGCGGCCGTTGCCATCGGGAATATCATCAAGGCGATCGTTGGCAATATGGTATGTTCAAACGTTCCCCATAATGCGACAGGGAACCAGCCTGTTTCCACGGCAAGGAACCATTGGAGTAGTCCGGCAAAAACAAACGAAGGTATGGAAGTACCTAGTACAGCGAGAATGGTTGAGGTATAATCGAGGATACCATTATGCGAAATCGCGGCAATTAACCCAAATAAAATACCTAAAAATGTTCCCACTAGTAACGATTGTGCACCTAGCTGTGCCGACGGACCAATTCGATCCATAAGTATTTTTGTAACCGGTGTATTATCAAACGCAAAGGAGATACCTAAGTCCCCTTGCACTAAATCTTTCAAATAAGTTATGTATTGCACTGGCACGGGATCATTTAAGCCATATTTCTCAAGAACGATTTCTTTTTGTTCTTCGGTCAGTTTATCTTCTGCCTTCAACGGACTACCTGGTAGCATCTTCATTAAAAAGAAAGATACGGTCGCGATGATAAATAGCGTAATTACCATATAAAATACACGTCGTAGTATATAACGAACCATTTGCGCACCTCCTATTAAGCTGAATATTCTAAAAATAGTAAATGTTATTTATTATAAGTCTTTTTATTGACAGGGGAAAAGAGAGTATATACCAAAGGGTCATACACTCTCTTAACCTACTAATCTTTAGCATATATTAATTTAGACTACTATTATTCTTCTGCTCCAACGCTAGCCCATTTGTATTCATATGTTGGTCCAAATGGATTCACATAAACACCTTTAACTTTAGGTGATACTAATTGTGCCATTGCACTTTGGTAAACAGGAGCGATTGCTGCATCTTCAAATAGCATCTTTTCTGCTTCAAGGAAGGTTTGGTAACGTGCTTCATTATCTTGAGCTAATTCCGTAGTCGTTTTTTCTAATAACGCATCATAGTCAGGGTTAGAGTAGCCCATTTTATTATTACCACCATCCGTTAACCATAGGTTAAGGAAGGTATATGGATCAAGATAGTCTGGACCCCAGCCGGAGAATTGAATATCATAATCCATATTCGTATCTAAGTCTAAACGTTGCTCAAACGGAACCTGCTTTAACGTAACTTTTAATCCAGGTAAATTTGTTTCTAGCTGATTAGCAAGGTATTCATTCATCGTTTTAGCCGTTTCTGAATCACCTGCAAGGAATTCAAGCTCGACAGAGTCTGTTCCTAGTTCTTCTAGACCTTTTTCCCAATATTCTTTCGCCTTTTCTACATCATATGTCACTAAGTCGCCACTAACTTCACGGAAATCCTCTCCACCGCCTGGCATTGGGGTAAAGTTAGCAGGAATTAAACCGTTAGCTACTAGCGATCCGTTGTTAAGGATTTGATCGACTAGTGCTTGCTTATCAAATGCACGACTAATCGCAGCACGGACATTTGTATTTGCTAATGCTTCGTTTCTCGTTTGGTTCATCTTCAAGTAAAAGACTGATGTTTCAGGTGTTACTACATAATCTTCATGTGTAGAATACTGATCTACTAAATCAGATGATAGTCCAGCACGATCAACTGTACCGCTTTCATATAAGTCAACACCAGTTTGTGGATCTTTTACCACTTCATACGTCATTTTTTCTAGCTTAACCGTTTCTGCATCCCAGTAATCTGCATTCTTCTCCAGGTTCCATGAGCTGCTTGTGCTTTCCCAATCTGTTAGCTTATAAGGACCATTAGATAATAGCGTATCTGTACTTGTAGCAAACTTATCGCCTTGTTCTTCAACGAATTTTTGATTTAACGGGAGGAACGTACCAAAGGTAGTTAATGATTCAAAATAAGGTACAGGATTTTCTAGCTCTACAACAAGGGTGTAATCGCCATCCGCTTTAACACCTAAATCCTCTACAGGAGCGTCCCCAGTGTTAACAGCTGTTGCATTTTTAATAACGCCACCCATCATATACGGACCATATTCAGAGCCAGTGTCTGGGTCTACAGCACGCTGCCAAGCATAAACGAAATCATGTGCAGTTACAGGGTCGCCATTAGACCAAACTGCATCTTCACGTAAGGTAAATGTCCATGTAAGACCGTCTTCACTCACTTTGTGCTCTGTTGCAATACCTTCAACTGGTTCTGCGTTCTCATCCAAGCGATAAAGACCTTCCATAGTTGCACCTAGAAACTGGAAGCCATATTCGTCAGTAGCCATGGATGGATCCATCGATGGAATTGTATCTCCATTAATAAAATTAAGTACTTGTTCTACATTTTCTTCTTCTTTTGCTGGTTCTTCTTCTTTCTTATCATCAGAACCAGTGCCTTCAGCTGAATCTCCGTCATCACCTGAGCATGCTACCAAAAACACACTAAGCAATAGACCAAGAGCCAATAATAGTGACCATTTTAACTTCATAGTTAAAAAGAACCCCCTTAAAGTAATAGTTTTTTGATTTTTTCGCAGATTTAATCTACTAACGAAATTATACAATCAACCCAGCTAATTTGCAAAACATTTTTTATAATAGTGTAAAAACTATTATTATTTTCATTTATTAAAAATATGTGTAAACGGCGTTGGATTAATGCTTTCGTCCTAAATACAATTCATTAAATTTTTTAAATAATGCGCTTTTTGCAACATAAAATTCTATGATATAATTAGTTCAACTTATCTAGAAGGTGACGCTATGAATAAATCAAAACATGGGCTGTATTTCCTGCTCACGATATGCTTAACGATTGTAATTTTTCTTATTTTTGCTCCATCCTATAATCTCGTGAACTTCATTAATGCACTATTCTATGTGTTTTTACTGCTTCTCGTCATTACATTGTTTATCTATACCAAAAAAGGCGGCTTCTTTGATGGTGTCACGTTTGGCTTCAGAAGATTTTTAAGTATGATGTCAAATGACTATATGGAAGAATGGAAAGAAAAGCCTGCTCCTTCTGAAAAGGTAAACCCCTCATTTTATAAGATCATGCAATTCCAAACAATTACTACCTTTGTGTTATTAGGGCTACTACTGATTATTTATTATTACATTTAGCTATAAAGAGTGTTCTTCGAAGGTAGCTCGCTCTAATATTCTTTTCTTCAAAAACGGAACTTCCCGAAAAGATACCGTTCAGATGTCGCAGCGAAACTATACAAGACTTCAGTGAAAAAGTAACCGTGTGATATCCTCACACGGGACTTGCCCATAAAGAGGGTAAGCCGTTGCCGTGGAATGAAAGATGTAACTCACATATGTGTGAAAAGAGGCAGGAACAAACGTATTTTTATCAAAAGAAGATGTATAACAACTTCGCTTTCCACGGGAACGGTCCCAGCCTGTATGTTTATTTCATACTGTTTTTTAGGTAGTTCAGTCAGCTAGATATATGTATATGTAATGCAAATATATTATTTTAGGATTGACAATTATGAGAAAATTCAATACTATATTGCTATTAGCGAAAGTTGTCGATTGTTGTTCGTTAAATATTGATGAACGCTTTATTGTATTAAAGCAAAGAAGCGATGTCAATACTTGCTTACAGTGTACGTCCAGCTTCAGAAAGTTTTCTAAGACTGATATGTAAGGTGGTCTATACAATATGAAATTTCGAGAATTGGAAAAATCCATACATCACAAATTGGAACCGGTAAGCGATCATTTTTCTGTTTATATTGAAACAGATGAAGGTACTATTTCCATTAATCCAGCTCAGTTAAGATGTGCAGCCAGTTTGGCTAAATTACCAATTTTAATTGCAGGCTTTCGTCAACTAGATAAAAACCCACATTTACAGGACAAGCTTGTTTATATAAAAAGGGAAAATATGGTTGGCGGTGCTGGAGTAATTAATTATTTATCCCATTCTCATATTTATAGTTATCGAAATTTATTGGAGCTAATGATTATTGTTTCAGATAACACAGCTGCCAATGTATTACTTGATATATTAGGTGTAGAAACAATCAATCAATTAACAAAAGATGCTGACTGCCAACAATCGATCATTCAACGTAAGTTTATGGATCTACAGGCAAAGGAAAATGGATTGGACAATTATACAAGTGCATATGATATCGCAAAATTGTTGCATTTAATTTCAGAAAATAATAAATTTTTAACAAAAGAGAGCCAGAAAATGATTTTAACTATTTTAGCTAACCAGCAATTTACCAATAAGCTCCCTAGTTATTTGCAGGCAGAGGATGAGATTCAGTTTTACCATAAAACGGGGGAGCTACAAGGAGTCACCCATGATGCTGGCATTATGAAATATCAGGATAAGACGATACATGTTGTTCTTTTATCAGAAGGAATCTCCCTTAATGCAGAAAGTGAAAGAATAATTGCAGATATCGGTCATTTATTAATTCGTTACATCAAGTAGGGAAGCTAGTTTAAATAAAAATAGGATTACATAGTAAAAAAATTTGCATTTATAATCATTTATAAGAACATGGGAGCGTTTAGAATGAAAATTAAGATTGCAGCTTTTGGTAATGAGGATGTAATGAAACGCATTATGAAGCTCGCTGATACGAAAAGCGATATCGAGCTTATGCCCTTTACCTACTCAAAGGCTGAAGATGTTACAGAATTAATTGAAAAAGCATATGTATGTGATATTTATTTATTTACGGAACAGCTCTCTTATCTATATGCAAAAGACTTGTTAGTGAAGAAGCGAATTCCAAGTATTCAAATACCGTATGATGAATATATGATTATTCACTCCTTATTCCGGTTAAACCATCTTCATAAACAAGTTATTAACCGCATTTCTCTAGATGTGTTAAGTGGGAAGCATGTCAGCAACGT
This sequence comes from uncultured Virgibacillus sp., assembly GCF_947495635.1. Lineage (NCBI taxonomy): Bacteria > Bacillati > Bacillota > Bacilli > Caryophanales > Bacillaceae > Virgibacillus > uncultured Virgibacillus sp. The sequence continues at coordinate 6,365 of NZ_CANMAB010000036.1, forward strand.
ACTAGCAGATATAGCCATGAAAAATAAGGATATCTATATTTTTCAGCCAAATAAACAACAGCAGGTGCATTCAGATGACATTGTGTCCTTCCATCAAACGTTATGGAAGGAAGGAAAAATTGATACTGTCCTCACATCTACAAAGGAAATCGAAATAAAATTAAGACATGAAGGTATACCCGTAAGCTGTATGACAATACCTAGACTAAATATTGCATGCGCCCTCGAAGAGGCTCGAAAAATTGTGACACTTTCAGAGCCCAATACTACACAAATTGTTTCTGGATACGTACGATTAAAGCAATGGGAAGTTATTGAGCAACGAAGAGGTAGTACGGTGGCTAAGCAATCGCTACAGAAATTACATCGTTTACTCTTAACATTTGCCAAGCAAACGAACGCTTCCGTCTTTCCAAGTGATGATAACCGTTTTATTTTATTCGGTACCAAGGGAGTCATTGACCATATTCAAAATCATTATCGGGATTTTCCTTTACTGTACGATATTGAGAAAACATTGCAAACACCTGTCGATATTGGATTTGGATTGGCTTTAACCGCAAAGGAAGCAGTGGAAAATGCGAAATTAGCATTAGATGCATGCAGTACGGAAAAAGACAGTAAATGCTATATTGTTAATGAACGGCAAGATACGATTGGACCAATTGGTATTATTAAACATTTTGATACATCGAAGCTTTATCAAGCACTCATTCATAAGGCACGTTTAAATAATGAACTATCCTATAATTTTATCGATTTTATTCAATCTCGAAATAACGAACCATTCTCTTCTCACGATATTGCATCGCATTATAAAGTTACAAAACGAAGTGCAGAGCGTACCATTAATAAACTGTTAGCTGGCGAGGTCATAAAAGTGGCAGGTGAGGAAAAGCCTTATCTAAAAGGAAGGCCGAGAAAACTATTCCGATTAAATCAGTAAACTTGATAAAGTAAATCTTCCATCCGTGGGCTTGTTTATCCCCACGGATGGTTAGTACCACAAGGGTATGACCTAAAGGCCCTTGAACCAATCGGACATTTACTGGCAGTTGATTCCCCTCTTACCAATTTCGGTTTCTCTTTATTGCTTGAAGCGAGAATCTTACTGCCAGTTATATGCGGGATAAATCCCTTCGTACCCATCATCTCATTTCCTGCCATTTTCTTTCCGATAATTTCTTATACTGTTCAATAGCTTCGATTGTTGGCTGCAAGGATGCTTCCCAAAATGACAAATCTGTAATGTCCTGCTTTAGATAGTGGGCTGCCAATTGTTCAATTGTCATTTTTCCTGTGTTTTTTAAAAATGCATCGTATTGAGCCGGAAACTGTACGGGATTTTCCTTATATTGTGCATACATTACATTGCTGAGTAGATAGCCAATGGTGTACGGAAAATTATAAAATGGCAGCTCTGTACGATAAAGGTGTGGGATGGTCATCCATAGATAAGGGTTCATGTCTTTCACCGTGTCTCCATAAACCTGTTTAAACGTGCTTGTCATTAATTCATTTATTTCATTGGGTTTCAATGGGCCAGACTTCCGTTGTTCATATAATTTCATTTCGAAATCAAACATTGCTGGAACAGTCACTTGATACTTTAGACCATTTCCAATCTTCATTTCTAGCAAGGTTAATTTTTCTTCTTCATTTGATGCGCTGTCTATTACAGCATCGAGTACTAGATTCTCAGCGAACGTTGAAGCTGTTTCCGCAATACTTGTACTTCTTTCCTGTGCAAAAGCGGGTTGATCGTTGACTAAGTAATTATGATAAGCATGCCCAAGTTCATGAGCAATCGTTACAACATCTTGATAACTGCCGGTATACGTTAAAAAAATACGACTTTCTTTAGCAATTGGTAAGTAGGCACAAAACCCACCATGCATTTTCCCCTTCCTATCCTCTGCCTCTATCCAACCATTCGCAAAAGCATTTGCTGCAAAAGTTCCAAGTTTTTCACTAAACTTAGAGAATTGGGTAATGATCAAATCTGCCGCTTCTGCGTAAGTAATTTTATCTTTTGATGTAAAGCTTGGTACATCCGTATCATACCATGCCATTTTCTTAAGCTTCATTAACTGCGCTTTTCGTTTTAAATAAGGTTGCATGATGTAACTCTTCGCGCGTATAGCTGATAGCATGGTATGTAGCGTTTTCTCCTTCATTCTATTTTTATCCATTGCCTCTTTTAGCATATTGTCCCAGCCACGCTTTTCATACACATCTAAGCGAAATCCACTTATTCGATTAAATGTCGTGGCAAAAGAGGAGCCATTTTGTTGCAATACATCCATTAATGCTTCCGCTGTATTTTTCCTTAGCGAGCGATTGGGCGAAGCTAGATACATTAATGCTTGTCCTATCGATGCTTCCTCTACCTTTCCCTGTTTGTCGATGAGGATTTTCAATTCACCCATTAACTGTTCGTAGTAATTCTCCCAACCAATAAATCCGTTAATCGCCAATTTATTAATTAACTTTTCCATTTCAGCAGGGAGACGATCTTTGATCCCGGCTCTACGCTCTTCTAGATAAAAACGAACATCTTCAACTTCCTGTAATTGAATAAAATGATTCCATTGATCGACGGAAAAATGATCAATATGCGTGTCAATATCTACAAATAATGCTTCAAACATGGAGCGTACATGATCTATCTCATTCATTATTTTTAATATATCGGGCTCTCCCACATTAACTGCATAGAGGCAGACAATGTAATCCTCTAGCTCTCTTAGACCTTTTAGATTTTTTTGCACATCGCGTAAACAGGAAGCAAATGATAATTGATCATCCACTGTTCCAATCTTCGTATGCAGCCTATCTATCTCTCGCTTTAATTGATTCAACGTCTCATGTAATTTTTTGGAATCTTTACCGCCAGTGTATAATGTATCAAGTTCCCAATTTTCTTTTATAGTTTGTTCCACTTAGCATCCTCCCTTATGAAAAGTATAGCTTATTTTAAATTTTCCGACTCCGTCTTAAGTCGTATATTTATTACATACACAGATTTAATTTTACTTGATGTTAATTACTTTCCTATTAAATTAAATAATTCATGAAGAAAGCATTCTTACACTATGCTTAGTATGTCAGCACAAAAGATATCAAACTTATATTGTATTGAAGGGGCACTATTATAAAGAACCATGGCTTAGGACAAACTCTATTAAACTATCGTAAAAAGAATGGTATGACAATTCGTGAGTTTGCCGATGATGCAGGAATTAGCACGTCAATTATTAATCAAGTAGAAAGAGGACAAGGAAATCCTTTGCTTACTGTATTAGAGTTAATTGCAAAAGCATTAAACGTACCACTGTACGCTTTTTTTTAATGAAATTGATACAGATTCCCTTATTTCCAGAAAAAAAGATCGCGTGAACGTATATCGTGAAAATAATAACCATATTGTCTATGATGTTTTAACACCAGACCTTATGAAGGCACATATCGAACTAGAAGGGACCGAGTATTTTTTAGATGAAGGAGATGTGGTACGTACTCTACCAAATATGAAGCATCGTTTTTTGAATAAAAGTGATAACTCGAGCCTATTTTATTCGTACTTACGTCATCGTTGTTTTAAACCTCTCCTTATCATGTAAGCGTAACTCCTTAAACACGAATAGGGGGCGTTGCAAACATCGATCTAGTATCCATGTTTGCAACGCCCCGTGTTTAACTTTTTTATAAACCAAATACACTTATTACATCGTTACGTTTTATATATTTAATAGCTCCCTGACATCATCTTCACTCAAGCTGGATATCATCGTTTCTCCAGGCTGGATTACTTGATCGATTAATTCTCGTTTCTTTTGCTGCAGCTCATATATTTTCTCTTCAATAGTACCTTCCGTAATAAGCCGAATCACTTGAACTACATTTTTTTGGCCAAAACGATGAGCACGACCTGTTGCTTGGTCCTCAACTGCTGGGTTCCACCATAAGTCATATAGAATAACGGTGTCGGCACCTGTTAAATTAAGTCCCGTTCCACCGGCTTTTAACGAAATTAGAAACACGTTGTTTTCACCATTGTTAAATCGCTCACTGATCTCAACTCTTTCATGCGATGGTGTCTGACCATGTAGATAAAAATAGCCGATCCCTTCATGATCTAACTTCTTAATCAGAATTTCATGCATCGAAGTAAACTGAGAAAATATTAGCATACGCTTCCCATTTCCTAATGCATTCTTTATTGTGTCCATAAGTTGTTCTAGCTTTCCGGATTCCCCTTGATAGTTTTCTAAAAATAGAGATGGGTGACAGCAAATTTGTCTTAGTCTTGTCAAACCGGCAAGTATCTTCATACGGTTTTTTTGAAAGCCATTTTCGTTCATTGATTGTGCAGCTTCTTCTTGTAGCTGTCGATGATAGCCTACATATAAATCCTTCTGCTCCTTCGTTAACTCAGAAGTATGCACGGTTTCAATTTTATCGGGTAGCTCATTTAGCACATCCCGTTTTAGGCGTCGTAAAATAAATGGTCTTGTCATCATAGCAATTTTTTCGTAAGACAGTTGTTTAAATGTTTGATGATTCGGCATTAATCCTGGGAGAATTACTTGGAAGATAGCCCATAGCTCATCAATCGAGTTTTCAATTGGGGTCCCACTTAAGGCAAATCGTCTCCCTGCTTTAATTTGCCGAATAGCTTTCGATGTTTTCGTAGCATAATTCTTTATATATTGCGCTTCATCGAGAATCAGTGTTTGAAAAGATAATTCCTCATACAGTGCAATATCTTGCCGTAACGTTGCGTAGGAAGTAATCCAAACATCCATATTTTTTGAATCCGAAAATTTTCGTCTTCTTTCCTGGGGAGATCCAGTTAAGACAGCTACTTTTAATGTTGGTGTAAATTTTTCAAATTCTTTTTTCCAATTATATACAACAGATGAAGGCGCCACAATCAGATGAGGATCTTCACAAAGCTCTGACGCAATATATGCGATACTTTGTAATGTCTTCCCTAGACCCATGTCATCCGCTAGTATACCTCCCAAATGATAATGGCTCAATGATTTAAACCATTGATAGCCAATTTGCTGATAATTTCTAAGTGATGCCTCCAGCGTATCTGGAAGTGGGTATACTTGTTCTTCTGGAGATTTTAACTGATGTAGTAATTTACGAAATGATAGATCATAACGCTTACTCGTTTCCAGTAGCTCATCTACCTGTGTACCTTGATACACTGGCACCTTAACCTTGCCTTCATCCAGATCATTGACCTCAATATCCATCCCATCTAAGAACCGTCTAACAGATGAAAATGTGTCACTTTCCAAGGAAAGAAGTGCTCCATTATCCAAACGATAATAGCGTTTTTTTTCAATAACTGCCTCTAATATTTGATTTACCTCTGTGTCATTTATCCCCTCAATATCAAAACCGATATCAAGTAAATTTGATGCATTTTCCAATTTAACACTTGTACTTGTCATCGGTTCTTGTTCGACGATTAGATTCCGTATTTCTGAGGTTAAGTAGAGCTCCACATACTCCTTTAGCTTTGGAAGCATATAATAAATGAAATCATACATTTCCTCTTCGTTTTCCATATCGATATAGAGCTCTTTCCCATTATAGTGAAAATCAGCATGTTCTATGAGTCGCATAATTTGTTGTTCTTTTTCCACATCACGAATAATAATGACTTCATTTTCTTCACGTCCACTAAAGGGGTCAATTTGTTCTTTTCCATAATGATATTCTAATCTACCTACGACCCATGCTGCCTTCACCTCTAAATAGAGTTTTGCCTGTAATGGTACTTGAATAATATCTTTAGCTACCTTATCATCGATCGCTACCTCACCAATTTTTTTCAATGATGGAATAACAGTAGAAACAAATTCATCTGCCTGCTTCTTGGCGATTGGTAAATGAAAACCTTCATTACGGAAATGACTAATCTGTTCAATCACTGGAACTTGATGACTTTGAAGAAAATAAAATATTCCTTCAGAAAATAGTAATTCATAGGCATCTAAGTAGATAAAATCATTCACCTTTTCCATTTCCAATTGCAAATCTTCTTGTTCACTAGCGGTTAAAGAAAATTGAAAAGGTAACGAATCCCTATTAATGGATACAGATGGATACGTGAGATCCTTTGTTTCCACAGTCAATGACTGCGCTACTAATTTTTCTAGCAACGCTTTTGCCTCTAGTGGTGGAATGATAATCGATCGTTTACTTGCTTGATCGCCTCTGAAAAAAGGATTGGTATGATAAATTCTTTCATTTTTAATGATGGCAGATAATGTCTCTAAAATCTGCCGATCCACATCTGAAAAAGTGTGTATATCTGGATTATAGGAAAATTTTTTTGTCATCGGGTATTCCGATGCTTGTGAAACATGTTGGAGAAATTCACCTGCATTTTTCACAACAAAACAACGCTTTTCTCCCACTTTAAGCTCAATTTCCAATTGACTATTAAAAGCTAATTTGCAACTATACTCTACCTTAAGCATCGTTTGCTTTGGTAACGCAGTTTCCTTGTCGTTATTGTTTTGCGGAATGTTATGAAGTGCATTCATAAATTTCCGAGTCATGTTGTAATCATATGAGGAATATTTAGGAACCTGAAATTTCTCATTGTCTTTATTAACGATATGGATTAATACCGCAGCTATATGCTTACATGAACCAAATGCGTCAAATGCCGGACAATCACAATACGTATCAATGGTACCTTTAGAAAAATCCTTCATATTAATCTCGACAAAATAATTTTCCGATCCGTGTACGATGGCAGTCCATACTTGATAATTAATATCGTATAAAAGATCACTTACCTTATCTTGTAAATAGTAGTCTAATCCTCGCTTATATATAACGGAAGGAAATAATTTTTCAACATTGATGTTTCGGATACTTTTCAAAATAGCAAATACCATCCTTTACCAATTCTTATTACTATTGTATACGAGTTTTCATTGATTTTAAACTGAAGCCTGCTCATAAAACAGCTTTCCCCGTCATTTACCCTTACAAAACTGTAAGCTTGCTGAAAGGAAAATCCATACCTTCTAACTCCTAATAACGGTAGACTAGCATTAGAAAATAAAGTTGGAGGTAGGATTATGAGTCAACCTGTATTACACGTAAACCATTTAAATAAAGTTTATGGGAAGAAAAATGAAAATCAATTTCACGCATTAAAAGACGTCTCTTTTGATATAGAGAGCGGTGAATTTGTTGGAATTATGGGGCCATCAGGCGCCGGAAAAACCACTCTATTAAATGTTATTTCTACATTAGATCAATCTTCTAGTGGAACCATTGAGATCGCTGGTACGAATATTACCGCTATGAAGCAAAACCAGTTGGCAGATTTTCGTTCCGAGCAGCTTGGATTTATCTTTCAAGACTTTAACCTGTTAGAAAACCTGACTGTATATGAAAACATTGCTCTACCGTTATCATTAAAAGGTGTTTCCACTCGACATATTAAGCCAAGCGTGATGAACGTTGCACAAAAATTAGGTATTGAAAAGATTATCGATAAATATCCTATTACAATATCTGGAGGTCAAAAACAACGTGTTGCTGCTGCGCGAGCACTTGTACATGAGCCTGCCATGATTTTAGCAGATGAGCCAACCGGTGCCTTGGACTCTAAAAACGCAAAAAGCTTAATGGAAACATTAGTTCACTTAAATGAAAAGCTTAATACTTCAATTATGTTAGTTACACATGATCCGTTAAGTGCTAGCTATTGTCAGCGAATCTTATTCATCCAAGATGGCCAATTATATAAAGAAATCCATCGCAACACAACAAGAAATAGCTTCCATCAGGAAATCCTAGATGTACTTGCTGAGTTTGCTACATCAAATGAATTGGAATAGAAAGTAGGTGATACGATGTTAGTAAAATTAACTTTATCAAGTATGCGAAAAATGTTTAAAGATTATTTAGTATTATTGTTTGGATTAACGATATCCATTGCTATTTTTTACATGTTTCAAACGTTAGCTCAAAATAAAGTATTTGTTGAAGCAAATTCATTAATTAGTTCCATCATGTTTGTGTTTCATGTTGGTTCCTTTATTTTAGGGTTTATTACTATTTTCTATATATTCTATGCCACTTCTTTTATTCAAACATTAAGGCAAAAAGAAATGGGCATGTATATGACACTTGGAGCTAAAAAGGGTAAAATCACACAACTGATGTTTTTCGAAACATTCTTCATTGGGATTATCTCTCTTGTCGTAGGAATCATAGTCGGAGTTGGATTATCGATTGGTATTTCTGACTTGTTAATGCAGCAGCTTGATTTTTCAGTAGAAGGATTTAAGGCAGTATATACTTCCTCCATCCTTACAACCGTTATCTTTTATATTATTTTATTCCTGTTGACTTCCATCGTAAATGCTTGGCAGATTGGCAGAAGAAGTGTATTACATTTACTACACGCTGGTCAGCAGCAAGATTTCGTGAAGGTAAGTGGTGTAAAAACGTTCTTTGGCGTGCTATTTGCCATTATATTAATCGGCATTGGCTATTTCGCAATGATTAAAATTGCATACCTACAGCACTTCGGTGTAATTTTAGCCTCCGTCACAATTATACCAGGAACATACCTTGTTTTTATCTCGTTTTTACCCTATTTCTTAAAAAAGCTAAAGCAAAACCGACAGCTTAATGAGAAAGGAATTAATTCGTTTACACTTGGACAACTTCGTTTTCGTATGCTTAATTTAACAAAGGTACTAGGAACGGTTGCCATGCTTATTGCTCTTGGATTAGGAGCCATGACAGCAGGGATCTCCTTTTATCATAATATTGAAATTCAATCTTCCATGTTCCATGCGAATGATGTCGCCATACATCAACCAACCGAGCAAGACTTAGAAGCACTCAAGGCGATGGATGTGACTGAACAGCATACGTATACGTATAAAGTAACTGATGATGGCATTTATTTTCTTAAAAATAGGCTAGTCGAAGATCCACCATTGGTGCAGGCATACAATGCACAGTTTGAGTTACCAAAAAAGCAACGTGTTGAAGATAAATTACCTGCTTCGTCTTATTCACTTCAAGAAGATGCAGGCTCTGAGGAATTACCTGAAAATTGGTGGACAGCTATTTCCAACGAAATTAATGCAAACTACTACATGTTCGGTACTGCTTCTATATACATTGTTGATCAAGCTAAATACAATGAAATAGATGCGAATGAAAATGAAGTAATTTTGGCTCGCGTCGAAGATTTTAAAGCGGACATTCCGCAGCTAGAAAAAATCGATAAGGGTCAAGCTCAGATCGCAGAAAAATATCGTGGAGAACCAGTTGAAAATACCGGTAGTAAGTTCACGAACTATGTTGCATTAAAGAGTCTTGCTAGCGGAACCATTTTTATGGGAATATTCCTAGGAATAGCTTTCTTAATGATGATGGCCAGTGTTCTGATGTTTAAATTACTATCAAGCGCAGGGGCAGATATACATCGCTATAGTATGCTAAGGAAAATTGGCGTACGCAAATCATTATTGAAGAAATCTATCTACCGTGAGCTCTTCCTATTATTCCTTTTCCCAGCGTTAGTTGGCTTAGTGCATGTAATTGTGGGAATGCAAATGTTCTCGTTTATTATCATTGAGCCTTATACAAAAATTTGGATCCCAATTAGTATTTTCTTCGTAATTTACGGACTATACTATTTGATTACCGTTCATTTATATAAACGAATTGTCCTTCCTAAGGAAAAATAGTGTTAGCAGCTAATTTAAAAACCAAGCGATATTTATCTTCGCTTGGTTTTTTACTGCCGATTATGACTACGAGCTGCCTTCCATACTAGATATATATATAAAATAATCGAAAGCGACACAGAGCCTGCAGCTGTTACATAAATGAAAGAATAATTGAATACAAAGGCAATTTGTCCAAATATAATGGCACCTAACCCTATACCTAAATCAAAGAAAGAGAAAAATGTTGCATTTGCCATACCCTTTCGATTACCCGGCGCATTTTCAACAGCCCATGCTTGTAAGGCTGGCTGCACAGAGCCAAATCCAAGTCCATACATACCAGCTGCAATTAGCATAACTGCAGTATTTGGCAGCCAGGCTAATAAGAGCATTGCCCCAAAAATTAAAACCGTCCCTGGTAAAAAGACATAGAGATGCCCTTTTCGATCATACACTTTACCAGCAAAGGTACGAGAAATCATTAAAAAAATGGCATATACAAGAAAATAAGATTCGATTCCAGCTACACTTTTTTCTGCTGCGTGTAACGGAAGGAAAGTGGCAATTCCTCCAAACGTAAAGGTAATAAAAAATAATAACATGGAAGGCTGTATCGCAGTTTTTTCAAAGATATCGAACTTCACCGCAACTGTTTTATGTTCAGACTGGTCTACCTTTTTATACCTGATTGTACTGGATAATATAAATGCAATCAAACCACCACTAGCACAGATTAGAAATAGTTGTGGAAAGGTTATGACATCTACTAATGTCAAGCCAAGTGAAGGACCGAAGGCAAGAGCAATGTTACCTGATAATCCGAAATAACCCATCCCCTCTCCACGGCGTTTAGGGGGAATAAGATCGGTGGCAATTGTTCCAGTCGCTGTGGTTGAAAATCCCCAGCCTATTCCTTGAACAATTCGCATCATAAATAAAAAGGCGATGCTTGTAACGAAGGCGAAAGAGCCAACCGATAATACAAACACACCAAGACCGAACATATAAACAAAGCGTCTCCCTCTAGATTCCAGTGCATGACCAGCATATGGTCTCATTAAAAGTGCTGAAAATGTAAAAATACCAACAATAATGCCGATTAGCTGATCACTACCACCAAGCTCTTTCACAAATAGTGGCAGGGTTGGGAGCGTCATTTGAAAACCTAGAAAAATAAAGAAATTAGCTAAACAGATTAGTATAAAGTCACGCGTCCAGATTTTTCCATATTTATTTGTAGTAGCTTGCTGTGCATCCACAATAACCCTCCTTTTTCTTCGACACTCGAAATATATTATACAGATTTGGAGGGAGAAAGCAATGATTACAAACTATGAAGCTATTCATTTAGTTACTTGTTCTATAAGAGTGACTGTTTTTTGTTGAACAGTAAGGTGGATGAGACAACTACCAATGAAAATAAAGGGAAAATTCAATTCAGTTGGAGATGTTTATATACCGTTAATCACCAGTACAACTAGTATAGTTCTGTCTTTTATTGATACAATGAAAAAAACAATATGATTATACAAGGAGGATACAATTGTATCTTCGTTATGTACTGAAAGTAGGGATATAAATGACTACATACTACCTTGGTGTCGACATAGGCACAACAAGTACAAAGGCGGTACTCTTTACAAAAGATGGAAGAATTACCTCAAATCATACGATCCATTATCCGCTACACACCCCAACTCCATTGATTGCCGAACAGAATCCATTGGAAATATTTGATGCAGTGATCCGTAGTATTCGCGAAACAATTCGAAAAAGCAACATTTCACCGATGGATGTATCATTTATTTCCTTCAGCTCAGCAATGCATAGTCTCATTGCTGTGGATAAATCGGATCAACTTTTAACCAATAGCATTACATGGGCAGATACACGAAGTACAAAGTACGCGGATCAAATAAAGGAAAATAATGGACATGCTTTATATTTACGCACGGGGACACCTATTCACCCAATGTCTCCATTGTCTAAATTAGTGTGGTTGAGGGAAGAAAAGCCAGAGATATTTAGACAGACCAAAAAATTTATTTCCATTAAAGAATATGTATTTTTTCGGTTATTTAAAACCTATGCTATTGATTATTCGATAGCTTCCGCAACGGGTTTATTGCATTTAAATAGGTTGGATTGGGATGAAGAAGCATTACGTGTAGCAGGGGTATCAACAAGTCAACTCTCTAAACTGGTTCCTACCACTGAAGTATTCACTGGCATATCCGATGAACTGAGTCATTTTATGGGAATTAAACAAACAACGAAATTTGTCATTGGCGCAAGTGATGGCGTTCTTTCTAACCTCGGAGTGGATGCAATGGAGCAAGGTGTTATTGCAGTTACAATTGGTACAAGTGGTGCCATACGGACAGTTACAAATAAACCACATACCGATGTAAAGGGTAGGACCTTTTGCTATGCATTAACAGAGAAGCATTGGATCATTGGGGGAGCTGTTAATAATGGAGGCATGATACTACGATGGCTCCGAGAGGAATTGGCTGATGCTGAGGTCGAAACAGCAAAACGCCTAGGTATTGATCCGTACGACATGCTCACTGAGATCGCCTCTAAAGTAAATCCAGGTGCGGACGGATTGCTCTTCCATCCATATATGACTGGTGAACGTGCCCCATTATGGAATGCTAATGCCCGTGGTTCTTTCTATGGGCTTAGTATCCATCATCAAAAGCAACATATGATACGAGCAGTACTAGAGGGCGTTATTTACAATCTATACAGTGTATTACTAGCATTACAGGAACATATTGGAGAACCATTAAGGATCCAAGCAACAGGTGGATTTGCTCGTTCTGAGATGTGGCGGCAGGTATTGGCAGATGTCTTTGATAAACCAGTTATCGTGCCTAAAAGTTATGAAAGCTCATGTTTAGGTGCTGTGATTCTTGGAATGTATGCCCTTGGTGAAGTTGAAGACCTGCAACGTATTTCCGATATGATTGGCAGCACGCATACACATTATCCAGAAAAAAATTCAAGCGATATTTATCGGGAGCTACTGCCAATTTTTATTCGCTTATCAAATTTATTTGAAGATGAATACCAGTGTATAGCGGACTTTCAACGAAAGCATAGCACGAATTATTAGAGGTAAATTACTATTCGCTGATATCTAAGTGTCATTCAATTTAATCAACGATATTAGATACGAGCAGGAAAAGATTATGCAAAATGTATGACGTAATTAAAAGAAGTAACAGCTTTTGAGTTGAACTTTCAAAAGATCGTCTCGAATTTCAAGTGCTTATTCCGCTTCCCGGTATTGGAGAAATTACAGTCGTCAGAGAGTTCGACGATAGTCGTCGTTTTAAAAGCCATAAAGTGAAACTTAAGCCGTGGGGGGTTTTGTTATTCTTCATGGATTGGTAGTACCACAAGGGTATGACCAAAAGGCATTTAAACAAATCGGACATTTACTGGCAGTCGACCACGCTTATCCATATTGGGTTCTCTTTATTACTGGAGGTGGGAGCTTACTGCCAGTTATATGCGAGATAATCTTTTTAGAATAAATAATTTACCACCTGAAAATATGCGAAACTCCTTAAAAAAGAAGAACACTTTTTCAAAGAACCTATGTAATTATCGAAGATGCATGGCTCGTCTTTGTAACGGAACGTTTTAATTATATGATAACTTCTTGTTGACTAGTTAACACTCACAACGATTTATAATTGTTCGATTAATAAATATATTCCTGTAAACAACAATAGCCCATATGTTAACTTTTGGAATAATACTTGATTAATCCTTTTAAAAAGAATTTGACCAGTAATTAGCCCTATTACCACGAGCGGAAGTGACCACGCACTTGCTATCCAAATTTGCTTTGACGTTCCAGCAGCAACAACCTGTATAATTAAGCTAATCATGTAAATAAACAGGTAAAATGCTAGCGTTGTTGCCCGCAGCGTCTCCTTCGATGTATTCGTACTCGAAAAATATAATAAAATGGGGGGGCCTGGCATACCAATACTTGTTGTAAACGCTCCGGAAAATCCGCCAGCTATATAATCACGATGATTTGTTTGTTTCAGACGAAATCGCATCATTAATAATATGGTTAAGAGTAATATAGTTACACTAATTATAAGCGTCAAGACCTCCACATCAATTAGCAGAAAAATTACTGTACCAACAGGTAAACCAAACACACTTCCCCATCCAAATCTTTTTACAATACCTAAATCTACATCGTGTCTAATTTTATAGATTAGTGCACATGAGATAATTAATGAAATAACTAAGTTTATTTGGATTGCTTCTCTAGGTTCAAAGATTAATAACAAAAGAGGTGTAGCAATAATAGAAAAGCCAAATCCGGTACTCGTTTGCAATATAGAAGCAACTAATATAATGAAGGAAAAAAGAAAAATGGATTCCATATACTCACCTACAGCATGGTAAATTTTAGATAACCTTATTATATCAAAGAACGCTGAAAGAATATGAATGATTGCTTGTGCCATGAAAAATGCCCGAGCTATCTCGCTCGGGCACATTGGATCTATTCAGCTATTACACCACAGGCTATACGGTCTCCTGCATCTCCTGATGGCTGAGATATATAATCATCTGCACCAGCATGGATTACTAAAGCTGTTCCTCCCTCTTTATAAAGCGAATTATCTTTCCCTTTTTTCAGCGTAACCAATTCGGCTGTTGTTTCTGTGTTTACGGTACCATCTTCCCCAACTTCAATATTCGGTAGATCGCCTGCATGAGGACCTTCTGGGTGCTTCTTTCCATGCTTAGTTTGACCAGGATTAAAATGTCCCCCTGCCGACTTAAAATCTGGCGGTTGACAGGATCCTGTTTCATGAATATGAAAGCCATGTGTTCCAGGTGGTAAGTTTTCTCCGTTAAGTTTTATATGAACACCCGATTTAACTTGCTTTAGTGTCGCTGTTGCAACAACATGATCATCTTTATCTTTTAATGAAACGAGAACCTCTTCCTCTGCAGTTGCATTATCTGGATTCCCTACAGTTGGACTATCTTCATTTTGTTGATCTTGTTCATTATTTTTATCAACGTTACCTTGCTGCTCCTCATTATTTGGATTACACGCTGCTAGAAGTAGTAATACCAATCCGAAAATTAGTATAGCATACGACCTTTTCATACCATTACGCTCCCTTCGAGGATGTTTAGTATCATCATTCACTTTTGTTAGACTCCTTAAACATCAGAGTAGCGTAAATTGATGAAAACGATAGGTAACTACTAATAATAGCCCCCTTTATTACTTTTAAATGACGTATGTTCCAGCAATAAAATCGTGTATAGCTAAGTTATCTATCTCACTCCCACCATAAGGACGCTGACAATTACACCAATATATACCATAATTAAGAACATATACGAGACTCGCAATTATAACACGAAGAAGGGTGGTTATAATCGTGTTAGGGGCACATTTTATTATTTCCTGGACAAACATAAAGGTGAGCTGCCCTTTAAAGACAGCTCACTTACGATTGTCATTTTTTATATTATTAACCACTTCATATCTAACATCTATTTGCTCAGAAGCTTAACTATCAAATCGGTTAAATACTATGCCACTTTCATGTTTGTTTTTTTGCCAGTCGGTTTATGATTTTTTAAAAATGGGATAACCCAGCGATCCAATCCATATCTGCCAGCGTTATAACCAGCTACAAGTAAGAATGTCGTTAGTAATACCATTTGCGCATTTGTGCTGACTGTTCCGCTAAATAAGAAGGCAAAATTCATTGTTATTCCCATTAAAGCAGCGAAGTTGGTGAAAATTCCTAATATCAATGCAATACCTACTAATAATTCTCCCCACATCACAAGAAATGTGAATAGTTCTGCATTTGGAAGTGCAACTTTTTCTAGAAATACAGCCCACCAACCTTGAACTGCAGGGTGTTCACCACCTGCACTTGCTATTGCACCTTGTAAAAACCCACTAGCATCAAATCCACCGCCAGTTATTTTTCCATATCCGGCAGTTAGCCATTCATAGCCAATATAAATACGTATGATTGCCAATATTCCTGCTGCCACTTTATGATTGCGAATAAAATTCATGATCATTACTTTCATCTCCTTTTCAAATGCTCACTATTTCACAAAAACTTGTGTATTTCTTACTACACCTATAGTTTACCATGATTCATTTAAATTTAAATCACTTTGCTCACTATTTCACATTTAGTTCATAACTTTATTACCATTTCATGTAGGATGGAAATTTATTCTTGACACCCTACCTTAATCCTATATACTGTATATAAACACATACACAGCATAACAGTGTAAGGAGGGTTTACTATGAAGGAATGGAAGCAAGCTTACCAAGTAGCAAAACTAGAATTAACTCATTCGATAAAAGGCTTTTTCTTTTATTTTATCTTTTTAATGTTTATCTTATCCTTTCTTGCCACATCTCTAGAATCTTACATAGATAATGACTTTATGGGATATGATTTCTTCTTCATTTTCCTTTTTTTCATGGGAGGATTTTGGGCAAAACCAAAGGTGTTTCAAAGTCAAAAGCAGGCTTTAGATGTTTTAGTGTCACCTACCTTAATCATGCAACTCCAATTACCTATTAAGCAGGATGTGCTTATTAAGAGTAGATTTATAATTTATTTTTGTTATTCACTACCTTGGCAAGTTATCTTTTTGATACTGTTTTATTATGTATCCCCTATAAACGAAATGCTATCTATCAGCGCATATATTGCTTTCTCCGTCATTTGGTTGTCGACAGCTGTTTATGTTGGAACGTTATTTCCAATGAATGATGCAGGAGAAAGAGGCTTTGCTGCAACAACGATTGGTACCATTATTATTGCTATCATGGTGTTATTTTTGATGTTCATTGCTTTTCTAGGTATCTATTTTTTTACTGATCATGGCTTCGTATATTGGTCTATCGTTATTGCCAAAAAATGGCCTTTTCTTGCATCCATACTGTCTATCGGATTGGCTGGCGCTGCTCTCCAAGCTCATCAAATTTATATGAAAAAGATAATGAATAAACTGGATTATATATAAAATTGGAAAGGAGTAATTAAAGTGGAATTGCCAATACGTCTTTCCAAGTCATCTCGTGAACCAATATATCATCAAATCGAAAATCAACTGAAGGCATTAATTGCAGGTGGACAGTTACCGGAAGGGGCTCCCTTACCATCTATTCGCTCACTATCCAAAGATCTGGAGACAAGTGTTATCACCATTCGAAGAGCCTATCAAAACTTAGAATACCAAGGGTTTATTCGTACATCCCAAGGGAAAGGAACCTTTGTAGCTGAAATTGAAGACGCACTGAAGCAGCAGGTTAAGGTTTCAGAGGTGTATCAAACGATTGAAAATGCAGTTGATACAGCACTTAGCTATGACTATACGATAGATCAAATAAAGGAGATCTTTACTGAAGTGATGGAATCACATACTAGAAAGGATGATAACAGTTGAATGGAATAATGGAAATTTCCAACCTAGAAAAAGGCTTAGATTCATTCCATCTTGGACCTATAAATTTAACGCTGGAACCCGGAACAATAACAGCATTAGTTGGTAATAACGGATCAGGAAAAAGCACCATATTAAAGTTAATTATGAATCTAGTAAAGCCTGATAAAGGAAACATTAAAGTGTTAAATAAATTTGTCCATGGTCCAGATGAGGGTTGGAAGACAACCGTAAGCTACCAACCACAGCCAATAATTGGCTGGAATGCTTTCTCAGGTAGAACACTTAAGAAATTTATTGCCCCTTACTATCCAAATTGGGATGAACACTTATTTGAAGAAATGGTGAAACGTTTCGATATTTCCCTAGATAAAAAGTTTATTCACTTATCTCCTGGCTCACAACAGAAGTTATGTCTTGCGTTAACCTTACCGAAAAACACACCTTTATTGCTGCTTGATGAGCCAACAACATTTATGGATATCCCTGCAAAGCAAGTATTTCTGGATATGATCGTAGCATGGATGGAACGAGGAGATCGAGCAATCGTTATGACCAGCCATCAATCTTCAGATATTATGAAACTTGCTGATTACTTATGCGTATTAAAAAGAGGAGAATGGGTTGGAACATATGAAAAAGAGGCATTAAATAATATGTTTAAACGCTACTGGTTATCCGATACGTTACCTGAAGAAAGGATACCTGGAGAATTACTGCGAACCAATAACCAAATCATTTCGAATAACCCAGATGATACAGAGGCATATTTCCATAATCAACATATAAAAAGCTCTTCTCAAGCACGCTTAGATTTAGAAGAAATAATTACATTATTAGTTGAATAATGAAAGGACGATGTCGACTTGAACACAATGCTTACTGTCAAAAGCTTAGGGAAATCCTTTAAAGGGAAGCAGATTATTTCCAATATTTCTTTTGAAGTAAAACAAGGGGAAATAATGGCTATTCTTGGTCCTAATGGAGCAGGAAAATCAACAACCATTCGTAACATCATGGGAATCATGTATCCAGATGAGGGATCCATTACATTTCATCATAGTAAAGGAGCTACTATTCCAAGACATAAAATTGGTTATTTACCAGAAGAGCGCGGTCTCTATAAAAATGTTAAGGTAATGGATATTTTACTATATTTAGCCGAATTAAAAGACTATCCACTAGATAAGGCGAAACAACGGGCACTCGATTACCTTAAAAAGTTTGATCTAGAGGGTAAAGAGAAGGTTAATGTGGAAGAGTTATCCAAAGGGATGGGGCAAAAAGTGCAATTTATTGCCTCCATTATTCATGAGCCAGAATTATTGATTTTAGATGAACCGTTTTCTGGTCTTGACCCTGTCAGTCAGGAGCTATTTAAGCAGGAAATTAGGAATCTCGCTCAGAATGGTACCGCCATATTATTATCCTCACATCAAATGAATCTTGTTGAGGAAATGGCAGATCGATTATTTATGATTCATCGCGGACAAAAAGTTATTTATGGTGAAATGACAGATGTAAAAATGGAATATGCTAACTTTAAATGTACGATACACGGCAAAAATAACAAACAAGATTTAGCACAACTTCCTAATGTACAACGCGTCGAACAGGAAGATGACCGCAGTATCATTTACCTTAGTAAGGACGTGCAGCCCACAACATGGCTAAGACAGCTTCCGAACCATATTAACATTCAGGAACTTACGCTGAATCGCATATCGCTCCATGAAATTTTTATTGATATTGCAACAGACAAAAATCTATTACAGGAAGAAGGTGTGGAGCATGCGTAATACCATGAAGGTAGCCAAATGGGAGATCAAACGAAATCTAAAAAACAAGACATTTATTATTGGCATGTTTCTAACACCAGTTCTCATAATTGGTTTTATGCTACTCGGAAATACCTTTGGAGGGTCTGATACAGAGGAAACACAAGAGCTGACAACCGTTTTTATAAATGATCAGCTTCAATTATTTTCTGCCATCGAGGATACGGTTAAAACAAATGATCTCCCTTGGGAGTTAAAGCAATCGGATTTAAGCGAAGAAGAAGTAAACAAAGAATTAGAAGATACAGATGATACTGCTTACTTATTTATTGATCAACGTTCACTAGAAGAGGGTGTTATTCGAGCCTACACTTCTGAAGAAATACCCCCTTACTTTATCAACCAGGCACAAATTGTGGCAGGTCCATTACAAACGATGCAGATGAAGCAGCTTGGTTTAACTGAGGAAGAACTTGCGACCCTTTCACGTGGAGTTTCTGTTGAAGCGATTGCATCTAAAGAAGCGCAAGAAACTGTAAATGAAGAAGAAGCTGGAGCTGACCCGCTGAAACGAATTGTACCAGGTGCGTTCGCTGGATTTATCATGCTATCCATTGTATTTACAGGTATGGCGATATTCCAAAGTGCGTCACAGGAAAAGAAAGATAAGATTGCAGAGATTATTCTTTCATCATTAACACCAGCAGACCTTATGCAAGGAAAGATTATTGGCTATTTCGTTCTAGGTCTCATTCAGGCTGTGGTTTCCATTACACTTGTGTTGCCTATCATTGCTTGGCGTGTAGATATATCCATTTTGCAGTATTTATTAGTACCTGAACTAGCCTTTTATATCGCTATTGCCATCTTAGGCTACCTTCTCTTCGCCTCTATTTTTGTAGGTGTTGGAGCTACGATGGCAGACGTTTCTACTGCCGGTAATTTTCAGGGAATGGTCATGATGCTTCCATTTCTGCCATTCATTTTCATTGGTCCGGTCTTAAGTGATCCAAATGGATTCATGGCTCAGATTGGTTCTTATATTCCCTTTACTTCTCCAGGGGTTCTCTTACTACGATTAACTAGTTTAGAAGAATGGCCATGGATGGAAATTGCCATTTCATTGACGATTCTAATCATCAGCGTCTGGTTCTTTATGAAACTAGCTGGAAAGATATTTAAAGTTGGTATATTAATGTATGGTAAAAATGCTACACCTGCAGAAATATGGAAATGGATACGCGCTTAAACCTATGATCATTTAAAGGAGCGGGAAGATCACATTTTTCCTCCGCTCCTTCCTTTAATTCCAGCTTTTTATTACTACGTTAATCAGTTTCTCGATTCGTTTACAGCCTACCAAAGTAAAAACTTCAATCAGCGGGGGGCTTGCTAGCAGCAGATAGTAAATCACCAAACAAAGCAATCCGCTGCCTCTTTTCAATCCTTCATGTTAAACCTCATCCTGCTTCTTCTTTTTCCTTCGTTTTCTAAAGTGAAATATAATCATACTAACCACTACAATACTAGCTATTATAAATATCGTGCTAGTAATAGGCTGAATGGTAAACGCATATAGCCATTGATCGATAAAGTATATATCTCTTGGGTCTGATATATCCTCAGGTGTAAATATCGTCTTATCTTGCCAATTAGGCTCAAGCATCAGGTAGGAACCAGTCCAAGAGGTTAAAAATAATGTATATATGGAAACGATCAGTAATACGATGAAAACGATTATTTTTTTCATTCGTGATTCACCCTTAAAGTACTCAAATAGGTTTTTAATGCCTGTTTATTAGTTATAATGACCTGTTTATCGTTATAGCTGCTCAACATATTGCAAATATCCTGTTTTTTCTGCTCAAATTGTCTATTCCACTGCAACATACTGATAAATATAGAAAGTGTAGGTTGATAGTTGGCAGGTTCGATGCCTAACTTCTGCCTTAGGAATCTTTTACAAATTCGAAACGACCGAACATGTTTATTCGTATCCAATATGATAATAAGATCTGCGTGTTTAATACTAGGAATTACCCAATTATCACGATGAACACCTTTAATAATCCAAGCAGATTGTTGACATATGCTTGAAAGTATCTTCGTACGTTCTTCGATTGTTCTTTTTATATCCCCTGTCTTCCTTCTATACCACACGACATTGTCCAATTCATAGTAGGTTATACGAAGCTGTTTCGCCAGCAACTTAGCTAACGTCGTCTTCCCACTACCTACAGAACCAATGATACGTATCTTGCTTGGAATCTTCAACTGTGGCTCACCTACATTCTTTATTACTGTTCTTGCTTTATACTAGGTCTCAGCTGATGAAGTATGTGATGCGGTCTTATTTCGAATGCTTCATATGGGATGTAGGTTGGATGCATTGCATCTAATACCCTATCTAAAAAATGCTCTCGTGTAATATATTGAGATGTATTCGTAGCTGTTAATTTTCTAAAGCACACTTCTGTTGTTTCCTCTTCTTGCGTGCGTAAGTCACCAGATATGTATTTTCCTCTAAATACAATATTTATGATTCCCTTGGTAACATTCTGATAAATTCCAGTTATACCATCCATCTGGACGATAGCTCCTGTTTCTTCCTTAATTTCTCGATGTACTGCTTCTAATAATGACTCCTCTTCTTCCACTTGTCCTCCTGGTATCTCCATGGTATCTGCACGATCCATATTACGTACTAGTAGAACTTCCCCCTGATCATTCGTTATATAACCACTAACAGAAACTATATGCTTAGGATATTGATCGTTTCCTGTAGAAGTTAAGAATTCCTGACGACTATCTATAATGATATCCCCCAATTCTTTTCTTTTTTTCTGTCCCATTTTATGTAAGTCACTTGCTCTAATGTTCGCTTCGATACGCTCATATTCCTCCATATTATTATATGCCCACATAGCTGTTATTTCATCGTTTGATTGATTTACCCATCTGCCAACAAGGTTTGCCCCATAGGTAAGCTGATTCGGAAGCAAATATTCATGAAAGAAGTTATTAAAAGCTTCAACGTTGCCCTTTTTCAATTTGTATGTTTTCTTTCTATATATCATCTTTGGAATAGCTCCTTTAGCTAAATCATTTATTTTATCTATAAATAAGATTCTTCTCTCACTTCTAAAATACCTGCTGAAGAATACAATTTAAGAAAAGGAAAATTTCATGAGTTTTTAGGATTCCTTACCGTCCAAGGTATCCATAGGATTATGCCTGTTAAGATGGTAAAAACACTACAGTCTTTTGCTAAATACGGCTTCATTCATCCTGAAAAATCTTTCATAGGGAGGATAATACATGAAAATTGCTGTATTTCATGGTTCCACTCGAGTTAATGGAAATACGGAATATTTAACGTATCAAGCAGTTCCTAAAGAGAAAGGAACCCATATTTATTTACGCGATCATGATATTCAACCAATTATTGATAAACGTCATGCACCAGAAGGATTTCCAGTAGTTGAGGATGATCATACACAGTTAATCGATCAACTGTTAGAGCACGATACGCTTGTTTTCTCTACACCAATTTACTGGTATGGGATGTCTGGTCCAATGAAAACCTTTATTGATCGTTGGTCACAAATTTTAAGAGACGACAGCTATTCACATTTTCGTGTCGCATTAAAAGAGAAAAATGTTTATCTAATAATTGTTGGCGGTGATCATCCACGAGTAAAGGGACTACCGCTTATTCAGCAATTCAATTATATCTGTGAATTTTATGGAATGACACTAAAAGATTACGTGATTGGCCAAGCAAGACGACCTGGAGACATTGTTAATGATCAAGTTGCACTGACTGCTGCTTCAACGCTCATTCACATAGATTGAATTGGTATACATTAATAAACGACAGCTGTCTGCTATCAGAAAGAGAGTAAGACAAAAACCCCCATTTCACTTTATTACTTGAGGTGGGGGCTTACTGCCATATGCGGGATAAAGTTATGTAACACTTATGACAACGGCTTTTGTTAGCTGTTGTTTTTTTACTGTAGGTTAAGCCTCTGTCTTTTTATACATGCAATAGTTATAGCCAATTTGCAAACAGTTGCCAGTTAGAAAAGCGATAAAAACTAGAATTTCGACAGTCGGCCGCATATGAGTAATATAGATGGCCAGTAAAATAATTGCTATATGAATAGGAAACGTCCAAAGGCTACGAATTAACTTTCTTCGGTAACTAAGCTGAAAATAGATAATCACTCTACCACGATCAATTTTTGGCTTATTTTTATAAACAATCGACATAACAATGGTTGCCATGATAGCTACCATCACTGGTATCAGTATATCCGTAACTGGAAAAGGTGTATATGCAGTTTGTAACCAAAAATAAAACAACGATATCCCCTCATTTTTTCCAAATTCCTTAAAAAGTTTAATAATGAACGTTACGATCTCCCGAAGACTTTTTCATAGAAGCCCTCTCTTCCACATGTAATAGTAAAACACCATTATAACAAACCCTAAAACAAATACAAAGATAAGATTAGTATCTTGACAGTTGATTATTTTAGATAAAGTGAAACTCCTATCAGGGTTTTGTTTATCCCCCCACTGATGGTTAGTACCACAAGGGTATGACCTAAAGACCATTGAACCAATCGGACATTTACTGGCAGTCGATACCCCACTTATCTATATTGGTTCCACCTTATTGCTTGAGGTGGGGGTCCTACTGCCAGTTATATGCTGGATAGAGGTATTTTTTGTGTTAATTCCTGCTACCCATCTAGCAATCTAGTACTTCATAGTTTATTTTTCAGAAACATAGTTTAATTAGTTATCTCCTTGTACATACTGTTATTACATTAAATTACTATTAAGAGGAGATTGCTATGCGGTTTATCTATTATATTGTTAGTAGCTTTGTCGTTATCTTTGTATCTATGCTTTTTTTTCCTAATGAAAGTCAAGCAGATACTCGAGAGCTTTTTGAAGTAGGAGAAACATTGCTAAATGTTAGAAGTGAACCATCAGACCAAGCAGAAATCATCGGTAAGCTACAAGCTGGTGATCAATTAGTCGCCTTCGAGGAAAAATATGGATGGATTAAAACATTTTATGATGGAAAGGAGGCATGGGTAGCAGGGCATTATTTGCATAATATTGGACAAGTAAGTGAAGCGAAAGAAACAGAAGAAGAAAAAATAAAAGTAGTAACAAAGAACACGCATATTCGCTCAGGTCCTGGCTCTAGCTATTCTAGTATTGGAACATTACCAGCTGGAAAAAGCTATAGACTAATAGAAACCAAGGGTGAATGGCATCAAATAGAAGTAAATAATGGACAAAACGGTTGGATAGCTTCCTGGCATACGGATACCCCAGCTCAAGAAGCTACAAGCGCGAGTGTATCCGCCCACACAATCAAAGCACCAGACCAGCAAACATCAAGTATAACATCAGCGACAAAACCGCTTGATGGTTATCATATCATGCTAGATCCAGGACATGGCGGGAAAGATTCAGGGGCAATGGGCTTGAAGAATGTATACGAAAAAAATATAACATTTACGACCGCTCAGAAAATTGCTGATAAGCTACGTGAAGCTGGGGCAACGGTACTGACTACGAGATCAAAGGATACGTATATATCATTAGATCGAAGAGTTGAATTAAGTCATTCTAACAAGACCAACGCATTTATTAGCATTCATTATAATGCATTTCCTGATTCTTCTGTTAGTGGCTTAAATACCTTCTATTATTCTAAGAAAAATGATCTTCGATTAGCAGAAAATGTGCATACATCACTAACAGCTTCTATTGATATGAAAGACCGTGGGATACTCCAGAAAAACTACCGTGTCCTACGAACAAATCATGCGCCATCTATTTTACTGGAGCTTGGTTTTATTACAAACCCAAATGATCTAGCCAAGATTCAAAGTGAATCATTTGAAACGAACGTAGCCGAAGCAGTTACCGATGGATTAAAAAACTATGTGCAAGAATAACGTAATGGAAGCTGTCTGTTATTAGTGGATAGCTTCCATTACGTTTAATTGTAGTACATATTGTTCTCCTTTTTTCCCAATAATCCTTTTCCCACTATCTACAAATCCACATTGTTGATAAACGTGTTGTGCTATCATATTTTGATGGTTTACTCCAAGGACAACCTCATTTTTTTTCGGAAAGTGGCAATTTAGAAAAGCAGGTAACTGTAGAAGTGATTGTTTTGCAATTCCTCTCCCTTGCATCTTGTACGCAATGGAATACGAGCAAAGCAGTAATGCCTGTTGGTTATCACTATACATTTTAAGACTTTTTCCATCCTCTAGTACAAAAAAACCTGCAACATGGTGTTGAAACAGAATGACAATCCCATGTCTTCTTGCTTCGAAAGCTTCTTTAGCCAATGCTTCCTTAGGATGTGCGGTATACATTAATTGATCTGTTGATAAATGGTAGTAAGTTAAATCAGCGAGATATTTATCTTGAAAGAAATCCAATCTAACTGCTGGCGTATTATTCATGCTTTATCACCACAAGCTGTCTTTTGGGCATAAATCATGCTTAAAATATCATTAAACGGATATGCTTTTACATCATAGTTATGTTCTTTTAACCATTCTATTAGGATAGAGCGATCCGCATAATATTCATCTTTTATGGCGTAAATTGCCTCTTTATTGCCCGCATCCTGAAAATATTTCATAACTTGCTTACGTTGTCGTTCATTAATAAACATTAAATCAGCTATACAAATTTGCCCACCTGCTTTTAATACTCGATCCATTTCCTGTAATGCTAGTATTTTTTCTTCGTCAGTAATATGATGTAGTGCATAGCTGGAAACAATCCCATCTACTTGCTGATCCATCAACGGCAAGGCTAAAAAGTGTCCTTTACGTATTTCTATGGCTGGGTGCTTTTGTTTACAAACATGTAACATGTTTTCGGACTGATCAATGCCAATGACGTTTATTCCTTTGGGTAAAAACTTTGCACCGAGATTTCCTGTACCAATTCCAATATCTAGGCACGTATTGCCAGCTTCTAGCTGGATGGTTTCAACTACTTTTGTTAACGCCTTATCATAGTCCTGATGTACATTAAAGCGATAGCCATGCATCTTGATACTAGAATCATAATCCTTAGCTTGACTATCAAAATTCCATTTGTCTTGCCAATTTCGACGAATTTCCTTTAAATTTTTTAAATGAGTCGCTAATTGATAGATTGCTTGCATATTATCATAATCATCCGATGTACGATCTAGCATTTGATCGATCGTATGAATCATATCCTTCATTTCGAGCCATTTTTCATAGAGAGCAGATCGTTGTATGTTTAGATACTGCGAAATGCTTCGCTGTTCTTCGTTTAGAACGTGGGATATCTCACTAACGCTAAATCCGATTTCTCGAAGAGCTAATATCGTACTTAATCGGGCAATATCTTCTTCAGAAAAGCTGCGATACTCATTGTTGTCTAACTTTGCAGGCTTAATTAATCCCTTCTCCTCATAAAAGCGAATTGCTCTCGGAGTAGTATTTAATTGCTTTGCGACTTCTTTTATTTGCATATTCCTTCCTCCTCAACTTCACTATAAACCTTGACGTTACGTTAATGTAAAGTGGAAAATTCGATTTTTTGATTTTTGCTCATTATATCATTTTGTAATATGTGAATTCGTTCCTAAAGGAATGATATACTATAGGCAAAGTTATAAAGTAGGGGCTTCCTGCCAGTTATAAACGAGATAAAAGGAACTATCTATTTAATGTCAAACTGAAATAAAGTGAGGGTATCTATATGCATAAGCGAGTACAAAAATTGATTGACGTTACAGCAGATGAATTGGGACTAGATAAATATTATTTAAAAAGACACAGCTTTGTTAAAGAAGAAAATCCTAATGAAGGCGTATCCTATGAGTTAACCATGGAATGGTTTCCTAATGAAGCAGCGGAAACAGAAGAAGGCTTAAATCCTCCAGGAACAGCCGTTGTTGATGTAGACCTTCATAGTGAACGAATCAAAAAAATAATCTTTGTTAATGATATATCTTATGCTCATGCAGAGGCGTTAACTGTCATTCACCAAACCAGTGAACAAATCATTGAATGGGTTGAGGAAATGACGGGTCTAGAATATGGTAGACAGTTTCAATTAGTCGAGGAATCAAAAAATGAAATGCATTTCCGATCTGCTGTAGACAATATTCCCGTCTATCCAGGTGGGAACATCGATATAACCTTTAATGAGCAAGGACAACTTACACTCTTTTCTATCCATGGGAGCTTTCCTACAGAGGATCAAGTTCAGTGGGAACCCTTTGCTTTAACGTCGGAAATCGTTGAACCCATTGCTCTAGATCATTGCAAGTTGATGGAAATTCCAGTGGAGAATGAACAAAAATGGATTTCCGTATACGGGACATCTATGTTCTTCCTTACCAATAATGGAGGAAAGACGATTTCCTATGATCAAGTGGAAAAATCCATCATTTATTGTAATAGCGTTGAACCTATCACATGGAGCCATACTAGTTCCGCTTCTACCATATCTCTAGAAAAAATCGATCTGTCACCAGAAATTTCCGAGTCTGAGGCATTGAGCAATAATAAAGAGATTGATAGAAAAAGATCTATTTCCAAAGATGAACAAACTAGAATTATTACAGAAGTGAGTCGTCTACTACAGCAAGAGTTACCAGATGACAATGGCCAATGGAAACTAACTACCATTCAACAGGAACACAACTACCTATTTGCAATCTTGCATCCAGTAAAGAAAGATTTTCGTATCATCGGTCCTAAGATAAAGGTTATTATGGATTCAAAAACATTAAAGCCTCTTAATTATATGGACAATCGTCAATTGCTCGATGTCTTTCGTGATTTTAAAGAAGCAGAAATGCCTGTTATTTCAAAGGGAGAAGCATCCGAAAAGCTCCGTAGCTACCTTGAGATCTCACCTGTCTACGTCTATCAAAAAGGTAGGTATATGTTATGCGGTAAAATTGAATGTAGCTATGTAGTAGATGCAGTAACGGGGGAAATGATTAGCTTAGACGAATAAAGTAAAACTTCAATTAGTGGGTGTTTTGTTTATCCCTCACTTGGTTCTCTTTATTGCTTGAAATTGGGGGCTTACTGCCAGTTATATGCGGAAAAAATCAAACAAAATACCCTGCCTCTAGAAGCAGTAGGTTTCTAATAGGTGCAGCTACTTTTGCTCTATATCTAGCACACGCATAAGAAAAACGGAGCAAAATTCGCTCAGTCCTTATCACTACATGCTCCGATTTACGCTTCCTCTAGTAGCTATTATGGAATAATAGCTACTGCTTGACCACCACTCCGGCTGCCCACT
>NZ_CANMAB010000037.1:0-33885 GCF_947495635.1 uncultured Virgibacillus sp.
TCATCGTTGTCAGCATAAAAGTCCTTTTGATGTCTTAAACATTGCGTATAAAGTACATTTCCGTGCCGCGTAAGTAACAGTGTAAAAAAGAAAAACAAGTACCCATAAAAGAATACGGATTAAACTGGAAAAATATGTTTATATTTACATTGCACCGTACTTCTTTTTTCTTAGCTTGACGGCTATGGGCCGTGCCCGCGGAAAGCGAAGTAATTAGTCGGAGCATTGCCAATATACATCAAACATTTCAAAATTACTACTTGGCTTAACGCAGTCATTGCACTGATTTTATACTTTCTTAACTTATAAAAAAAATTCGGCAAATCGTTGACTTTGCCGAATTTTCGTTAAAGTGCTCATTCTAACGAACACCTTTCATAAAGTGCTGAATTTTCGATGAAAGCATAAACAACATAGCACCTAATAGAATCGCAATTCCACCAATAACACCAAAATAAATGATTTCCGTTTCCGGTGTATATAGTTTTACAATTTGCGCATTAATTGCCTGTGCTGATGCATTGGATAAGAACCAAAGGCTCATAGTTTGGGCTGAAAATGCTTCAGGTGCTAATTTGGTTGTAGCTGATAAACCAACTGGAGATAAGCAAAGTTCTCCTATAACAACAAGTAAAAAGCTTAGCACTAACCAAACCGGACTAACTAGACTTTCTGTTCCATTCATTGACGCAGGTATGATCATTACTAAGAATGATAGACCGGCGAAAAGTAAGCCTAAAGAGAATTTTTTCGAAGTAGATGGTTGTCGTTCACCCATCTTTACCCACAATCCAGCAAAAAAAGGAGCGAGTACGACAATAAATAATGGATTTAAGGATTGGAACCAGGAGGACTGAAGTTCGATTCCTAAAAAGCTAAGATCTGTTCGTTTATCTGCGTATTCTGCTAAAATAATGGAACCTTGCTCTTGGATAGCCCAGAACATAATTGCCGCAATAAATAATGGAATATAAGCTAATAAACGTGATTTCTCATCCGCATCTGTTTTCGGACTCCGATACATCACAATAAAGTATAATGTAGGAATGATAATACCTAGAAAGCTGACCAAGTACGTAAATCGATTAATCGTTAGTATACCTGCAGGAATTGTAATGGCACCAACGATGATAATAGCTACTGCACCTAAGCCAATACGTGTAAAAACTTTTTTCTTCTCGTCTCTTTCTAATGGATTTGGAACATACGTACCGGCTAGCCCAAGATACTTTCTTTTCGTGGCTAAAAATACAGCTAGCCCAAGAAGCATACCAACAGCTGCTACACCAAATCCTAAATGATAATTATATTCTTGACCTAATGTTCCAACAATTAAAGGTGCTATTAACGCTCCCATATTAATTCCCATATAGAATATACTGAATCCAGAGTCACGACGCACATCTGAAGGGCTGTATAAATCACCAACAACACTAGATACGTTTGGTTTTAATAATCCTGTACCGACAACAATTAGAAACATAGAAATAAATAATGCAGTAGTTCCAGCCGGAAGCGCTAATACAAGGTGACCGGCCATGATTAACACACCACCATAGAACACGGTTTGCTGCGTACCAAGCAAGCGGTCCGCAATCCATCCACCTATTATCCCAGACATATACACTAAGGAGCCGTATATTGCCATTATTGATTTAGCTGTTCCATCATCAATACCAAGACCACCACTGGCCACCTCTGTATACATATAATAGAGTAATAGCGCTCGCATTCCATAATAGGAAAAGCGTTCCCAAAATTCAGTGAAGAACAGGGTAAATAAACCCTTGGGATGTCCAAAAAATCCCTTTTGCGGGACACTTTGTACAATTTCTTCTTTGCTATATCTTGACATGATAGTAAAAACTCCTTCGTCTTCCTTCAGAATAAACTGACAATTGTTTTTTTCGACAGAATTATGTTACTCCTCTTATTACCATTCGTCAAACGTCATAATTTAACAAATTTTAAGAAGTATTTCAGTATATACAGTATATGTCAGTCTTATGTAAAATTAAAGTAATAAAATGGAAATATTTCTTGATTATTATAATAATAAACAATACTCCATGACCCCTTAAGTAGATATAGTTAAAGGGAATAATGAAATAAGGGCGATATAGTTATAATGTTACACTTTATTAACATTTCATTATTTGTCTGAGAATTTGTTCATTTCCATGATAAATTCCAGCAATCCCTTTATCCCTTCCATATTCGCAAACAAAAGCATCAAAGCAACCGCATTTACTGCTAATCCAATAAATAACCACTTTAAGAAATACATATTCCCTCTCCTCTCTATTCTAAAAAACATAAAAACCTGACCGTTTACACCAAATAACAACGTGTACATGTCAGGAGAATATAATTGTGAGAAAGATATGGAATCCTCACACTTTATTAGTTTATGAATCACTATTTTTCAATTATGACAATTCTTGAGGATATATGTATTTCTAGCTTATTTGCTAAAGGATGAGATGCTATTCATTTATTTTCAATCAGAAAGCCTGCTTCTTTCAATGCATTTTCTGCTTCAACTAATTGTTGTTCGTTAGCTGCTATTAACGTATGAATATGAACCCCGTCAGTAAGTTCGGAAAGATATGCTGCACCAGTTGTTGAGATTTTTTCAATAAATTGGGCTACTTCTTTCCGATTTGATACCATAATAGATGCTGTTAAATCACCATAAACACTATGTTCAATCTTTACATCTTTAACGGTAATACCATGGTCAACAAGTAAGTGAAGCTCTTCTTCTGTTCTTTCGGGAGTATGTTGACACGCAACAGTTCGTTCTACACCACCAATAGAACTATGTGGAATATATACGTATCCTTGACTTGTTGCAATAATTGGTTCATTCCTTGCTTTTAATAATGTGATATCACTAACGATTACTTGACGGCTTACATTTGCTAATTTTGCTAGTTCCCCACCAGTCGTTGGTTCATTATTTGCTTTTAGCTTTGCTAGGATAGCTTTTCTTCTTTCATCACCAAGCATTTTTTTCTTTTCATTCAATCTGATCACCGTCCATTATCTCATTCATCCATGTTAACGATTCATTGAAAACACTATTTCGCCAACTTTCTTAATAGCTGCGCAAGTTGAATCACATCATCCAACGTAGTATCTTGTCCAAACGAGATTCGAATAAATTCTCTTTGCTTCTCTTCCATAACCCCCATAGCAATTATTGTCCTTGCTGGAGATTGAAGTTCCTGATGACAAGCACTTCCCGTTGATATATGAAACCCTCTACGATTACATTCTAACATAACCCACTGACCCTCACGTCCATTAACCGTTAGACCAATTACATGCGGAAGTTGAACATCAGAGGGTGACTCAAATATCGTAAACCGTTTCTCCCAATTGCTACCTAAG
The DNA here is from genome assembly GCF_947495635.1 of uncultured Virgibacillus sp. NCBI lineage: Bacteria > Bacillati > Bacillota > Bacilli > Caryophanales > Bacillaceae > Virgibacillus > uncultured Virgibacillus sp. The sequence continues at coordinate 3,397 of NZ_CANMAB010000037.1, forward strand.
TGTTCAAAAAAGGTAGTTCTCAACTGATACATCTTTTTCCAATCTTTATTCGTTAATTTTAATGCTGCTGCTACAAAAGCAGCAATCCCTGGTGTATTAACGGTGCCTCCCCTGATTCCACGTTCATGCGTTTCGTTTGGAAATATTCCTGTAACTCGATATTCAGGTCGTATAAATACTGCTCCCACACCCTTTGGACCATATATTTTATGCGAGGAAAGAGACATTGCATCAACAAATGGACTAATGGATGCTATGTCTATCTTACCAAATGACTGAACACAATCACTATGTAAAAGAATGTTCTGTCCTCTTACCTGCTTAGATATTGCTTCAATTGGCTGAATGGAACCAATTTCACTATTAGCATGCCCAACTGAAATTAGAATCGTATCATTCTGAATGGCATCTGTTAAAGCATAAAAATCTAGTTGCCCATTTTGCAAGAAGGGAATTTCGGTTATTTTGAATCCCGCTTTCCTTAGATATGCTGTACTTGAAAAAACAGAGGAATGCTCCGCCATTGTTGTTATAATATGTTTCCCCCTATCTTGTCGGCTCAATGCTAGCGTAATAATAGCTATGTGATTGGCTTCTGTACCGCCTGAAGTAAAATAAATACCATCTGAAGAAACATGTAGTATAGACGCCAGTTTATCTCTACAGCTTTCCAATAGCCCTTTAGCTTTTGTTCCTTGATCATGAAGACTACTTGTGTTGCCCCAATAACTTAAGGCTGTCTCTTGGTATATTGCTAACACCTCTGGATCGATAGGTGTTGTAGCTGCATAATCGAAGTATTTCACATGAATCTCTCCCTTCTGTACGAAGTCCTACTATTCTATAACACTTGTAATTATTTTAATTATGTGTAATCATATGTGTCAAGACACCTGTAAATTAACAGGAGGAAAGACAATGAATAAAATCGATGTCATTATTGTAGGGAGCGGGATTGCTGCATTGCAATTAGCTTATAAACTCAGTAATCACAAACATGTGATGATTATCACAAAAGGTCAAGTTAAGGACAGTAATTCTTTCATGGCACAAGGTGGGATTGCCGCCGCTATCGCAAAAACGGATTCTCCGCAGCAACATTTTCATGACACAATGACAGCTGGGGAGGGGCATGGAAATGAGTATCGTGTAAACGATCTTGTTGAAGAAGGTAAAAAAGTTATTGAAGAATTAATTGACGCCGGTGCTCCTTTTGATTTAGAGGCTGATGGATCATTGTCATTAGGTGTTGAGGGTGCACACCGAGTCCCTAGAATACTACATTCAGGTGGAGATCAAACAGGAAAGAAGCTTGTGAATTTCTTACTAGAATCATTACAAGCTTCTGATCACATCACATGGATGGAGAATGTAATGGTAATGGATTTGATTTTAAATAGGGATGGTAAATGTATTGGCATAAAAGCCAAGAACAGCAATGAGGAATTGCTGGAATTTTACGCTCCACATGTTGTATTAGCTTCCGGTGGTGCAGGTGGCTTATTCACGCAATCCTCAAACCACCCAACCATCTTAGGAGATGGAATTGCTTTAGCCTATCGAGCAGGTGCAAGCGTAGGTGACTTAGAATTTTTACAATTCCACCCAACACTTTTATCGGCAAATGGTAAAACAGTAGGACTTATTTCAGAAGCTGTTAGAGGGGCAGGTGCCATATTAGTTAATGATCGAGGCGAGCGAATAATGGAGGGAATCCATGACCAGCAAGATTTAGGGCCAAGACATGTTGTGGCCCATGAAATATTTAAACAGGTAACATCTGGGAAATACGTATTTTTAGATATAACTACTATTCATAATTTCAAAAAACGATTCCCTTCTATTTCGCAGTTATGTAAAGCACATCATGTTGATTTGAGTAAAGGAAAAATACCAGTGTTACCAGGGTCTCACTTCATGATGGGCGGTGTTGTTACAGATAGATGGGGATGCACATCAATAAAAGGGCTTTATGCGATAGGTGAAGTAGCATGCAGTGGCGTTCATGGTGCCAACCGCCTAGCGAGTAACTCACTACTAGAGGGCTTTGTATACGGAAGTCGACTCTCTATGTTTCTATTAAAAACGAAAGTAGAAGAATATCCTAAAGATTTTGTTCCTGCCCCAGATAACAAGAACCCACTTGAAACACTTCCTTTTACAAGGAAAGAGCTGCAGGAAAAACTGACACATTATGTTGGCATAATTCGAAATAATGATAGCCTTCAACACCATTTCGCTTGGTTAAATTCCTTTTCAATCGACCCTTTTGCAAATATTGATCAGTGTAGAAGAGCGGATATACAGACTTATTTCATGTGGATTAATTCCGTATTAATGACCCAGTCAGCTCTTATCAGAACCGAAAGCAGAGGTGGTCATATCCGTTCCGATTTTCCGAATAAAGACTACAAACGCTGGCTAAGAAAAAGTATTATCCATTACCGAAAAAAGTGAAACTTCAATCCATGGAGGTTTTGTTTATCCCCCACGGATTGTTAGTACCACAAGGGTATAACCTAAGGACTTTGAACCCATCGGACATTAATTGGCGGTTATATGCGAGATAAACGAAAACATGGAGGTTAATTATAGTGAACACCATGAAGCTAAAATCTATGCTTGAAAGCTTTTTTTTAGAGGATATTGGTAATGGAGATATATCGTCACAAGCTTTGTTTCAACCTAACAAAGAGGGGGATTTACATCTTGTGGCAAAACGCGCAGGAACATTTTGTGGAGAAGCGGTTATTGAAATAGGGTTCTCCATCATAAATCCTTTGATTAACTGCAACATTCACATAAAGGACGGAGAATTTATTACCGCAGGAACCGAAATTGCACACATTAGCGGTCCAATTATTGAACTGCTTCAAGCGGAAAGAGTTGTACTTAATCTGATTCAGCGCATGAGTGGCGTTGCTACCATGACAGCAAATGCTGTGAAATTAATAGAAGGAACAGAAGCAAAAATTTGTGATACGAGAAAAACCACTCCTGGATTACGCATGTTAGAAAAATATGCAGTTCAATGTGGTGGTGGTTATAATCATCGTTTTGGCCTGTATGATGCGGTAATGCTAAAAGATAATCACATAGCATTTGCTGGAACGATTACCGATGCAGTACAAACAGTTAAAAAGCGATTAGGACACACCACAAAAATTGAAGTGGAGATAGAAACAGAGAAACAGTTAATGGAAGCTATTACAAATAAAGTAGATATTATTATGTTTGACAATTGTTCACCGGAAATAATTAAAGATTGGCTACAATATGTTCCTGAAGGTATCATCACAGAAGCTTCAGGAGGAATACAAATAGAGCAATTACATGACTATGCAACAAGCGGAATTGATTATATTTCTTTAGGCTATCTAACTCACTCTGTCAAAGCGTTAGATATAAGTGCAACTGTAAAAATTAGAAACGTATAAATCGGAAGGGGAATTTTAAATGGAATTACTCCAAACGTTAATAGGTTCTCATACTATTCCAGAGAAGTACCTTCATTTATCTAAAGCAGAAATGGAGGAAAGCGTACAACATATTAAAAAAGACCTCGGGGATTCGCTATTTATCCCTGGTCATCATTATCAAAAGGATGAGGTCATTCAATTTGCGGATGCTGTTGGCGATTCACTTCAGTTAGCACAGGTATCCGCTAAAAATTCCAATGCAAACTATATTGTATTTTGTGGTGTACATTTTATGGCGGAAACCGCTGATATTCTTACAACTGCTAATCAAACTGTTTACTTGCCAGACATGCGAGCAGGTTGTTCGATGGCTGATATGGCTGATATTTACCAAACAGAAAGAGCATGGTCAAAGCTAACTGATTTATTTGGGGAATCTATTTTGCCATTAACATATGTTAATTCAACAGCTGCTATTAAAGCATTCGTCGGCAAAAATGATGGTGCTACCGTTACTTCTTCTAATGCGCATAAAATGGTACAGTGGGCATTTTCCCAAAAGGAAAGAATACTTTTTCTTCCAGACCAACATTTAGGAAGAAATACAGCAGCTGATATTGGCATCGAACCTCATGAAATGGCAGTTTGGGATCCTATTAAAGACGAATTGCAATTTACGGAAAATGTAGATGATATTAAAGTTATTTTGTGGAAGGGCCATTGCTCTGTACACGAAAATTTTACGTTAACAAACATTGAACAAGTAAGGAATTCCTATCCAGATATGAATATTATTGTTCATCCTGAATGTCGAAAAGAGGTCGTAGACGCCTCCGATTTTAATGGTAGCACGAAATCGATTATTGAAATCATAGAACGGGCCAAGTCTGGTACTTCATGGGCAATTGGTACAGAAATGAATCTTGTACAACGGATTATTCATCAACATCCTGATAAGCGTATTATTTCTTTAAATCCTCACATGTGTCCCTGCTTAACCATGAACAGAATAGATTTACCACATCTACTTTGGTCGCTAGAAGCTATTATCGAGGGACAGCCAATAAATAAAATAATTGTTCCGCAAGATGTGTCAACATATGCAACATTTGCGCTTCAACGAATGCTGGATCGTGCATAATGTTAAATAAGAAAGCGTGAACCTAGCAACGCATATGGTCTACAGGCGAATAATATTGTATGCTTTTAAATCAATCTGAAATATGGGTTGCTTTCCGCGAACCTAGCTAAAACTGTTAACCAAAAATCGCTTAGCAGTGTTGATCTTAGGACTTTCTGACTACGTAGGTATCACACATGATTTTTCTGCTAGGATAACTGTACGGCGATATGTGTTCCTTTTTGTAGGAATCAAAAGACAAAACTCTGAACTACGATCCACTTATAGCTTCACCCGATTATAGTTCAGAGTTCTCTTATCTCTACTTTCTTTTACTTCGACCTTCTTCTAGCATAACTAGAAAACATACTTTATCGGTTCAACCTCTTAATGAGCAAAAACACTCATTTTAGCGACTTCCGAGTATACTAGTTGCTTTATCTATACAAAGATTTACATTTCATTGTTTTTCACACAAACAAATAAAAATAGTTTGTGGTATGAAGCCATATCAAAGGTTGTTGAACCTGAACCATTCGTAACCACTAAGGTTACTTCTTTCTCCCGAAGTAAGTCAACCTGTCTTTTGGTTAAGAATAAGACTCGATATTTCCAACCATTTTCAATATTTATTGTTAAACGGACGCCATCGTCTAGCTCTCTTATCTCTCTCGTATAGACCGTAGCAACGCCAAAATCTCGCTTCGGTTCAATTTCTATCTCTGGTTGCTCTCCAGGATCGCCCGGTTCTTTATCTGTTTCCGAAATTCTCCCCTCAGAGGTATACGTAAACGGATGATCTGGATTACTGTTTAAGCTTTTTACAAAATCAACGGTTGCATCAATATCTGCCGGACCAGTAACAGGATTTTGTCCTAAATCTTTAATTGGCCCCTCAGAAGTCCCCATGAAATTATTTACTGTTAGTGTATATACTTCATCTCTGTCAATTTGGGTACCATCTGGTAAGGTTACTTTCACTACTTCATTTAATGTTGAATTCCATGTATAATGCAAGCCACTCACACTATAATCTGGTCCATACTGCGAAGAAATCTGTTCATTCAATATCGTGTAAATATCATCCCCGGTTACTTCAACGGTCATCAACGTATTCCCAAATGGCTGAATATTATATAAATCTCCCCATGTCACTTCACCAGCAAGAAGATCATCACGGATTCCTCCACCATTCATCATTGCAAAGTCACTATCCATGGCCCAATTCATAGCATCAGCGAGTAAATTCCCTAATCCATGATCTCCATCAACAATGTAATCACCAGTTAAATCAGTGGCATTATATCCGATTACGTCATTCAAAATTGGCCCAATTTGATTTTGATACTTCTCCAATATCGCGGTAACATCTTCATCTGGCGTATATTTACTTTGATCAACAAATACTATCTCCGCCTCTTTTTGAATAATATCGCCAGTTTTACGATCGATTTCTAAATCAATATCAGCAAACGCCTTTCCATATTCTGAAGCTTGGACAATTAACTTATTATCTACCATACCATCAACAACTTGATGGTTATGAGCTGCAAGAATTACGTCCACAGCATCATCCACATTTCTGGCTAAATCAGCAGCCTCTCCTGTCGCACCGTCACCATCTTGCTCTGCTGGAATATGTGCGAGGATAACAATTGATTCGACTCCTTGTCGTTGCAACTCCGCAACCGCATCATTTACAGCAATCGTCGGATCAGTAAATTCAATATCTTGGATTCCTTCAGGCATGACAATATTAGCTGTCTCCTCTGTCGTAACACCGATAAAGCCAATATCTACACCATCTACTTTTTCAATGTAGTATGGAGATAACATAGGATCACCACTTCCTTTATACACACAATTTGCACAAAGCAGTGGAAAATCCATACCGTCATATTCAGGAGTACCTTTTCCTTCAGGATGCTCTCCGCCATTTACCATTCTCAGCAGTTCCTCTGTTCCTTCATCGAACTCGTGATTTCCAACAGAGCCAACGTCAAACCCGATCGTCTCCATAACTTCAACGGTTGGTTCATCCTGTAATAAACCTGATACAGGTGAACTACCGCCTATCATATCACCTGCATGTACGACGAAAGAATTAGGGTGATCCTGCTCTCTTTCTTTAATAGCGGAAGTAACATAGTCGATCCTTCCATACATCTTTGATACGCCATCGCCATCAGGATCTAATTCATATTCCTGATCGATCTTCCCATGTAAATCATTAAATCCAAGTAACTGTACTTGTAAATTTTCATCTACTCGGTCCCCAGCAGGAGTATATCCATAGGATTCTGCCTCTTCAGGACTTGCAAAAAATACACGTTTTTCAACTGGTACATCTGCCCAATTATCTGGTACAACATACTCCTTTGTATCCGAATTACCTACATATCGTTGGAAGCCTTTCTGATCATCATTTGCTCGAAAAACAAACGGCAATTCCAATAAAGGTTTTTCTGGATTCCAAATACCAAGCCCGTTATCCTTTGCATCCTTTACAGCAGCCTGATATTCTGGATAAACCTCTTCATTAAATGGTGCAATAAAATACGTTGAAGCGAAACCCTGTTCAACCATTTCTAAATTAATATTCATTCCATCTTCTTTGCGAATAACCTCTGCTAATAATCTCCCATAATCGTCTGTTGGTGTGTCGCCAAGCCGAATGATTACCTCATCACCTGGCTGGATTAAATCATTCATATAAGCAGTCGCAGCATCCCCATGAAATTTTTGATTTTCATTTATCTCATCTCTAGCTGGGTCATCATTATGGGCTACATAGGTTTCCGGTGTATCCATATTAACAAATCTAACTCTTGTTTCACCTAATACTGGATTAGCAATACGAATAGTATCCCCATCTGTTACACGCTCAACTGTCGTTTCATACTCGCCTGCAGCAGATGGTGGATCAGGTTGTTCTGCAGCTAGTTGAAAATCACTTTGCTCCGTTGGAATCAATTGATAGCTGTTATATTGACTGACGATTCCTGTCACGTCATACCACTTCTCTTCAGCTATTTGAGTGACATCTAATGCATTTTCCATGACGCGTAAAGTTGTTCCATTAAAATCTCCATCAATAAAGGAGATATTATATCCTCCACCAGCCGGACTCTCTGGAATACTTGAAAGAAAGCCATTCACACGTACAAGCTCACCTTCAAGCGATTCTGCAGTAGTTTCATTTTGTAATGCTTCTAAGCTTACTTCTTGAATCTCAGGTAGTTGCTGATCTGTTCCCAATACTTCTACACTGGAAGGAATGATCTCTTTTAGCCCATTGTAAGAATCTAACTGGCCAACAACCTTGATTAGATCCCCCTTATTTACATCTGGTAATTCACCTTGTTCAAAAGAGAATAGATTAATGCCGCCAGTATCATCCTGAATGTATGTTGTAAATTGAGTACCATTACTAATAGCATCATTATTTACTGTAACAATTCCTTCTACAGTTACAGCTGTTCTATCATTAAGCTGCCTAGCTTCATCAATGGTAATTAAATCAGGATTCTCTGGATCAGGTTCACCTGGTTCACCCGGATCAACGCCATCTACGGTATGATCACCGAGATATGCAAATGTATCCTTGTCATAATTGGTCCACTGTCCCTCGTCATAGTTGGAAACAGGAGCAATAACGGATGAATTCCTTACTAGTGTTACATCCTTCGCAAAATTACGATCATCCCCAATTATACCAATAACATCCAAATTACTAGCATTTTGTTGCAAAGCAATAGAATCGTTCCCATTGAAATTAATTACATTACCATTTGTTTGATCTGCCACCTCTAATACTGCCTCATCTGCATTTGGATGAGCAATTACATATGCATCGTCATGTGCCAACGTACCATCCAATGTCATTGTTTGACTAGGCTCATTAGCACCATTACTATAAAGCGCCAATTGATAGCCTGACAAATCCACTTCTTCCCCTGTACCATTATAAATTTCAATGGCCTTATTATAGGAGCTACCTTCGATATACTCTGATATAAACAACTCTTCCGTTGTTTCTCCGTCGTCTGTCGCGGCCACAGATGTACTTAATACTGGTGAAAAATTCATTAAAATCAACGTAAAAATAAGAACCAAATAAAAAGACTGTTTCACCCGTAATTTTCGCATCTTCTCCCTCCTTAAGGATAAATAATTTATTGTCATGTATTACGTTGACATGACACACTTTTACTATCGCATAACAAACATTGATAATCTATAATAAATTAGTAAATTTTTGGTAAATTCAAAACTATATTACTATTAATTCTCTAAAATAGTAAATAAGTACCATGAACACAGATTAACTGATGTTGATGGACTTGCAAAAACAACCATACTTATCTATAATCAATTTATGTACGGGGCATTAGCTCAGCTGGGAGAGCGCTTCGCTGGCAGCGAAGAGGTCAGCGGTTCGAGCCCGCTATGCTCCATTAATTTAATCATGATCCACATATAAAAAATACAAACTTAGCCAATTGGTGGATAAGTTTGTATTTTTCTTTATTTAGATACTATGCTACTTATGTGATTTAACAAACATAATACATCTGACATGCTCCTCTATTAGAGAACTGTACCTGCTTATTGTTTGCATTCCATAATCTTTCATTATCCATACAAACGCCCACCTGAATTAGCTTTCCTTATACAAGCACAGTTTTTGGGATATTCACTTTACAATTAGATAATTACATCCAGAACCCTTAGCTATATATATTAAATAGACTACTATCCTTAACACGATTACCCTTTCTAAGAATATACTATATAAAAATCGTATGGAGGTGATTGGATTGAGTAAAAACAGTGAAAAAAACAGTAATAATGCCCCAGGTCAAATTGTAGATTTCCTTTTAGATGCTACACTAAAAAAACATGGGGCATCGTTAAAGACAAAAGAATTAGATGAAAAGGATAAAGAAATGGTCAGAAATATGGTTAATCAATTAAGAAAAAATGTGGAAGAATTTACGCAAGAAAATAAAGATACCAATGAAAACAAGGAATAATAGTTATTAAACTATATTGGATACTAGACAAATAAACTATTTATAAAATTAACTTCCTTCCTATATATGGTATAGCATGCATAATGAAGCCTGGTAAATCAATGGATATGTACCGGGCTTCACCTCTTTCTGAGAAAAATATCTATCTATAGCAATAAATAGGTAGTATATCTTAGTACAATCACCCTTCCTATTTCCACTCTCAATCATAAAATATTCTAAACGAGAAGAAGGAGGAAATAATAGTATGCCTAGATCAAGAGCATTTGATGATGTAAGAGACCATAGGAGAAAATGCGATTGCCATCGATTTAAGGATATCTGTGATAGCTGCGATAGACGCGATAAACACCATCATTGCGATCGTGACAGATTCGATGATCGTTTTGATTCATGTGACAAGAGCTGTGGCGATGACAAAAAATGGAGAGCACTAGACACTTCCATGTGTCACCCATTTGATAAAGATTCCACGGTGGATCAGGAGGCAAGTGGAGAATTAAATAATGTGCAAAAGTCTCTCGAATCCATTATTATTAAGGATTCCTGTGATGTAGAGGTATCCTCATCAGATATCCAAGCTGCACTTAATCTCCAAGTTGCGCTTCAGGTAGCAATTGCTATCGTAATTAGCATTTCGATTGCAGATGGTCATAAAGCAGACGAAATAACTCAAGATCTGTTCGCAAAATTAAAATCTAGCCAAATTAACAAACAACAAGTTTATATTGAAAACTCACGCGGAGTAGAAGTATCCACAACGGATACTGATATTGCTATTAACATCCAAGTTCTATTACAAGTATTGATTGCATTAGTAATTAGATTAGATATTTTATAGTTCTAATAAAAAATATATCACTCCTACAGAAACAAAGGCTATCCCAAATGTCTACGAAGCATTTGGGGTAGCTTTTTTTGTCACGGTAAAATGGCAATTTATAATTTTTTCACTTCGATTCCTGTAACTTATCGTACATAAGAAACCTAGAATCATAACGAAATTACATCCTTCTTCACCTAAATCAATAAAGCTTGCACTTCAATTTACACAAATAACTCTAATACCAAGCATTCAAAATAATGTTTATCAGTCTTGCTATCCAGCAGTCTCCTTCTTTTTATAAAACCAGGTCGTTAACAGCCAAATTCCTATTCCCCATACCAAAATGATAGCTAAATAACCCCAAATATCTTCGATACCTGCCCCAAGCTGCACTTCTTTTGCCAATTCTGCCAGTTGAACATTTGGTAAGTATTCAATAAAGGACAGAATTGGATAAGTATTGATTAATGTTTGTAACAACGTACTAAAACCGAATAAAAAGATAATTGGTAACGTAATGACAGATGCTTCTACAACTGATTTCGTTAATAATCCCATTAGTGTACCAAGACCAATATAAAAAACAGATGAGATTATCAGTGCAATAGCAATGAGACTTATACTTGATGGCTCATAATCTATTAATCTTGCTGATAGTATGATGGTTAGAAGTGTCAATAAAAAAGTAACTAAGCTCTTACCACCAAATATCTCTAGAATAGTTGCGGGAGAAAGCATTAAACCACGCAAGGTATTTTTTTCTTTTTCTTCAGCAATAATGGCACTTTGCACAAATACTCCGATTGTAGAGAACGAAAGATTAATAACTAGATAAATCATATCTATAGAAAGCTCATCCATTCTCGAATATAGCACAGCAATTAATAGTGGCATTAGCATTGAGGAAGTAATAAACATATTCTTCGATAAATCCTTTAAATCCTTTAGAAAGATAGCGTACATTCTTTTCATTGAAAAAGTCATACCAGTTTCCTCCCTGTTAGTTCTACAAATATATCTCCAAGTGTTGGTTCATTGGAATGAATAGAGACTACTTGATCTGATGCAAAATAATCGTATATGTCCTTTGCTCCTTCTGGACCAGCTGGTACATTAATTTCTCTACCATCTTTTAGTTCAATGCATACGGAAGCTTCCGCAAATTGCCTACGAAGCTTTTTCGGTTGATCTAGCAACTGAATTCTTCCTTGATGAAGAAATGCTACACGGTCACAAATGTTTTCAGCTTCATTCATATCATGCGTTGTTAAAAAAATCGTTGTCCCCTCCTTGTTCAGTTCACGTAATCCTTGATGAATAAGTGCTGAATTGGCAGGGTCTAGAGCAGACGTCGGTTCGTCAAGAAATAAAAGCGCTGGCTTGTGCAGTAATGCCCTTGCCAAAATGACGCGTTGAAACATCCCCTTTGACAACTTAGCTACCTGCTTTTTTCGTTCTTCAGAGAGACTTACCATTTCCAATACCTCTCCAATCCGTTTCGTTGAAACTTGATACAGCTGACAATATAGATTTAAATTATCCTCAATAGATAATCGACTATATAGCCCACTATTATCTGTAATTACTCCAAATTCACGTCGGTACTGTGGTTTATTTAAAGATGATGCTGGTTTTCCAAAAACCGTGGCCTCTCCAGATGTTTGTAATAATTGGCCAGTTAAAATTTTAATAGTGGTCGTTTTCCCAGCTCCACTTGGCCCCAAAAATCCAAACGTTTCTCCTTTTTCCACCGTAAAATTTACATCTTCTAATGCAGCTTGATTGCCATAAATCTTAGCAAGTGATTTTACCTGTATAATATGTTCCATTCATTTTCCTCCTATGCTGATAACTGTTTCGTGTAACCTCAGCATAGGAAAAAATCTGCAATTTAGCAGTATTTTTACCGTGAATGGAGCCATTGAATGGATGAATGGAGTCTATTTCATTCCTAACATATCCTTCAATTGTGCCATTTTTGATTTGGACAATGGAATGGAGGTCTTTTCTTTATTATTTAGAATTAAACTATAACTATTACGTGTCCATGTTATGACTTCACGTACCTTTTGCAAATTAACTATATAAGAGCGATGGCAGCGAAAGAATCCAAAATGCTCCAAGCGGCTTTCCAATTCATTTAATGTAGATGCACTAGTGAAGAGATTACCATTACTGTATATGTGAGATTGTCCATCATTACTTTCAATATAATCAATCTCAGGAGGATCAAATAGCACGATTTTGTCATTTACTTTCGTTGGTATTTTATTTAACTGAAAAGGCTGTACTTCTGCTTCAAGCATTGGATCGTCTAATATCGAATCACTTTCTCCTTTCTCTGTAGGAATTTGTTGTAAACCTGATTCATCTATACGAAGAACTTGATCAGCAATAGTTAGCGCACTTTCCAAATTACCAGTTAGTATAAGAACACCCTTCCCTTCATGCTGCAATCTTCTCGTAATAGCAATAAATACTTGTCTTGTTTCAACATCGACGTTTAAATCTGGTTCTTCAAAAATATATAACTCAGCATGCTGAAGCAATTGTTTTCCAAAACGGACGCGCTGTTTTTCAGAATACGTTAGCGTTTTTATTTTTTGGTTTTGTTTATCTTGCAGCTGCGTGATACGCAAAAGTTGATCAATCGTTTGATTACTATCGTAAATTGCTCGATAGAATGAGAAATAGTCTCTTACTTTTAATCTGTCATATATCCCGTCCTCATAGAAGGCTAGGACCACTCCTGATAAAAATAGATTTCTATTTTCCATTATTGTAACGCCATTGATACGAATTTCCCCCTTCGATGCCAGCGTTTTACCAGAAATTATTTCTAACAGCACTTTTCTTATATTTAATGTGGAATAAACAGCAGTAATATCTCCTTTCTCTATAGTAAGATTAAATATCGGAAATATGATAGAATCTTTTGTTCGCTTTTCTAGACTATGTATTACTAATAGGCCTGCCATTCGATTTCTCCTTACGCTCTGTATTTTCGTTTATCCTTTTAGTAGTAGTATTAGTTTACTAGATTATGGCATTATACTCTATATTCTTTTCCCCATGACAAATAACAATAGATCATTAATCAGCCACTCGCTAAAACTTAATAACTTTAAAAGTTAATTGATTACTAGGACTTACAGAAATAATAATGACTATTAAATCCGCCAACGTCTTTATTTAGTTTTACCTCTTTGCTAAAAGTAATTTTGTTACTTCTATCCTAAATTAAGCCATGCACTTAAGCGACTTAAAAAGCATATACTATATAGATTTTCTGTATATGGCACCTACACTATTCGATTTTTTAATACTATGCAAAGGTGGCGGTCTATAATGTTGAAAGATATATCAGCCATTATCATCTTTCCTTTCAATCAAAAAGTATTCTATAAAATGATAGCTTCTTTACGTGCTCTTCATAAGAGAATAAATTCTGTTATTGTATTTCAAGAAGAAAATGTAGTTTTAGATAGTAGTCAGTTTAGTGATTGGTCTATCCATTTTGATTTTGTTCCTATTAAGAATGACTTAGAAAAAGAACTAAATAATGTGATAGATCAGATGATTACCCCCTATGCTTTATTTCTAAGTCACACACATTGTCTATCTCCACATATCTCCTCAGAAAAGCTTCAGCTTAAACAACCAAAGACAGTGTTAGCAACGTGCTGCCATGACCATCATAGTATTATTTATCTGCCACTTTTCGTATCGACTGCGTATATTAAAAAAATAGGTGGGTTCTCCAACGTTAAAACTCCATTTAAAGAAGCCTTTTTGCCTGCTTGGATTGCGAATATAGATAAATCATGTCAAGTTAACAAAGAAGGTTTGATTAAGCAAGCATGGCAAACAGTCACCTCTACAAATAAGGAAAAACAATTAATGATAGAAAAATACCAATTAGAAAAAAATAAACGAAGTTCTCCTTCTCTTACTGTATTAATCTCAAATTATAATATGGAAAAATATGTAGAAACCGCCGTTGCTTCATGCACTTTACAAATAGAACCATTTGATCAAATACTAATCATCGATGATGGCTCTACAGATAACTCCTTAAATAAACTATTACAATGGGATAATAGAGAACAGGTAAGATTATTTACCAAAAATAATGGAGGCAAGGCTAAAGCCTTAAATAAACTACTACCTTATGTTACATCTGAATTTATAGTAGAGCTTGATGCCGATGATTGGCTAGATCCTAATGCAGTATCCATTGTAAAAAAGTACTTATTAAAGCTCTCGAAGGAAACATCCGTGCTCTACGGTAATTTTAGGAGATGGAAACAAGTAAATGAAGACATACTTTTTAAAGGAATAAGTAAGGGGAAAAGCGTTGACGGAGAAGCTGAGTTGATGTCTTATTCATTCCCTCTCGGACCGAGGATATATCGAACATCGATTTTAAAAAAAGTAGGTGGCTTTCCAGTAATCGATTTTGAAAGTGGAAGGCTGTATGAAGATGTAAGCATCTTATTGCAATTAGTAAAGCAATCTAAGCTACATTATCAGGATTTTACGATTTATAATATTAGAGAACACAAAGAAAGTATTACCAAAAATAACGGTAGCAAATGGAATGAGTTTATTAACAACATAATTCCTAGGATAAATAATAAAAGTCCTAAAATAAATGAAAAGGATTGAATAAGTATTACGTATATATAGCCGACTATAGCTTCTTCACTACTTGTTATTGTAAATTATAAATGATTAACTAATCAAAAAAATCATTAGAGCTTATTAATAGTCCTAAGAAAGCAAAGCATAAAAACGCCCATAAGACTAGTTCATTACTCCTCTACAATTATGGGCGTAATTAGTTTATCTATGGCTTATAGACCGCTATTTAAAAAGTTTAAAACCTTTTCAATCACATACTCTTGTTTTTGAATAGATAGCATTGGATATATAGGCAACGCAAGTATTCTATTAGCTACTTTTTCTGCTATCGGGAAATCCCCTTCTTTATATTCGAGATAATGAAAAGCCTGCTGCAAATGTAAAGGAATTGGATAATAAATAGCAGAGGCAATTCCATAATTTCTTAATTCTAGTGCAAGTTCGTCTCTTTTATCTAATTCAATACAATACTGATGGAAAGTATGCGCTTTGTTATTTGGTATTACTGGGCTTTTCACAAATTCCTTAAAGTTATCTGTATACCGCCTTGCAACCTCCCTTCGCTGATGCAGGAAAATATCTAAATAAGATAATTTAATTAATAAAATAGCAGCTTGAAATTCATCAAGCCTACTGTTCATACCAATTGATGAATGATAATATTTTTCCTTACTACCATGATTTCTGAGTTTACAAATTTGTTCATAAACCTTTTTTTGATTCGTAGTTATCATTCCTGCGTCACCAAATGCCCCGAGATTTTTTGAAGGAAAAAAAGAGAAGCAAGCAATATCTCCAATCGATCCTACTCTTTTTCTATCATCTTCTGCTCCAATTGCCTGACAAGCATCTTCAATCACCTTCAAGTTATATTTTTTAGCTATATCTATGATTTCTTTCATTCTAGCAATTTGACCATATAAATGTACTACAAGAATGGCTTTTGTTTTTTCCGTAATTTGTTCTTCAATTTTTGCAGGATCTATATTATATGTTTCTTCTTCAATATCTACAAAAACAGGAGTAGCACCGACTTGTGCGATGGCTTCACCAGTAGCAAAGAAAGTAAACGGAGTAGTAATTACTTCATCTCCGTCCCCAACATTTAAAGCTTTAAGGGACAATTCTAAAGCATCAGTGCCATTTGCTACTCCGGCACCATACGATGCTCCTACATATTTCGCTATTGCCTTTTCTAATTTCTCTCCTTTTTCTCCTAGTATATACTCACCGCTATCTAAGACATCACCTAACGTCTCGATAATTGGACTTCTTATTAGATATAATTCTTCTTTTAAATCTACCATTGGAATAGGGGTTAATTTGTTATTGTTAAACATCATAACTCCTCCTTTGGCTTTTCATTACCTATACTCCTATAAGTAATCCCCAGACTACTGATCTCATTTTTATTTAGTTTATTTCGGCCATCTAAAACTAGCATACAATTTTTGAACTCTTCAAAACTTAAATCAGTATAAGCATCATGAAAAGCTTGAAGGATTACAACATCAATTTCAGAAACAAATTTATCCTGTAAAGATAAAGGCGAAGCTCCATATGATTTAATTTCTTCATTCGTAAATAAAGGATCATTTACAAATACATTTGATCGCATATTCGTTAGTTGGTCCATTAAAAGTAATGTTGTAGACTTAGTTGGTTCCTTTACATTTTCTCTATACGATAATCCTAGAATGAGAATATTTTTGTCTGTTAAGCTTCCAAGTTCCTTTTCAATCTTAGCAATAGCATAATTAGCCATACGATCATTAATTGTCCTTGCCAACCGTGTCATTCCTTGTTTCAAACCTTTATTAATAAAAAAATATGGATATATTGGAATACAATGTCCTCCAACACCAATTCCAGGTGTGTGTAAATGTGAATATGGCTGACTATTACTTGCTACTATTACTTCTGACATATTTACGCCTTTTGTTTCTGCAAACTGAGCTAGCTCATTTGCAAGTGCAATATTCACATCACGATATACACATTCTGCAATTTTAGAAAACTCAGCTGTTTCTATTGAGCTCACTTCAATCAATTCACAATGTAAAGCATTTTTATAAAATTTTACAGCTAATTCCAAACTCTTTTCATTAACTCCACCAACAACCTTTGGATATTTTTTTAAATCTTCTATTATTCGATTGGAATAAACTCTCTCTGGACTATAAGCGAGGTAGAAATCTTCTCCTAAGCGTAAACCAGATAGCTCTTCTATCTTTTTACCAAACCGATGTTGTGTATCACCAGGAGGAATAGTCGTTTCAAAAATAACTAGTGTACCTTTTTTAATCCCACTAGCTATATCTTTAACGGCAGCATCTATCAATTGATAATCTACATTGTACTGATTATCGATTAGTACAGGGACAATTACAACAACTATATCCGATTTCGTAACAGCTTCTGCTGTCACAGTGGTTGCAGATAAGTTCTTGCTTTTATGAGCTGTCAAAACCAACTTATCTAAGCCAGGTTCATTAACAATATGAGATTTACCTTGATTAATTGTAGCTACAACATCCTTATTTATATCCGATCCATAGACATTATAATTATTATTCGCAAATACTGCAGCTATCGTTAATCCAATTTTCCCAAGTCCAATTACTGCCACATTCGCTAATGCTTCTTGTTGATTTGTTATCATTATTCACCCTCATTTCTACAAAGAAAGATACTATAACATACGAATCCACTTGTAGAATGACTGTACATTAGCACTTATAAGGATAAAATCAACTACCGCCTCTAAAACTACTACTTTAGTTCGTTATAAATATCAAGATAACGTTGTGCGACTATTGGAGAATCATGATATGTCTCAATATATTTTCTTCCCCTTTTTCCAAGCTTATTCCAGCTCTTTGGTCTTTGGATTAGTTCTTTTAGTACGCTTGTAATCGTAGAAGGATTCGCATTTATGATTGGGGTATTACCGGGATATTTAGTCACTAGGTCTTCCCTTAAATAGCAAATAACAGGCTTTCCGAAGGCCATTGCCTCAGAACTAATATACCCGCTAGCCCCAATTCGTAACTGATCGATAACAATATCAGCTTGGGACAGCAGATTCCTTGTCTCTTCATATGTAATCCCTTCAAGCAATTTAAACTGAAAAGGTATTCCTGATTCCTTTAAATCATGAACAGCTTGTAAAATAAATTCTGTCCCCTTAAGATCGCGCGAGGTAGGAGCATGAACAACAAGTGGAGATGTTTTTCGTGGGTCAGGGTACTTTGGCTTAAAATTACGGACATTAATAGTATGTGGAATAATATGTGTATGTTTATACATGTGTGAAATATACCCTTCCAATTCAGGGTCTTGGACAACGGCATGATCAATATAGCCTGAAAGAGTCTCTACATTGCTATATATTTTTTCTTCCGTCCATTCAGGTTTCACACGAACATATGGGTTTAAACGCTTTGCAACGGACAATACGCGAATATCAGAACCATGGTGATGTACGATCATTTTCTTACCTGCTTGCTTTAACATGGCTAGATCCCTTTTATCAGAAAAAAAAGTTTCACCAAAATGAAAGTGAAAGATGTCATAGGTTTGCATCGCTTCTTCTAAAAATTCGTTAATTCTTTTTTCCCTTTCCGTAGGTGGTAATAAATTTAAATGTAGGCACATATCTGGTTGAAACTTGTATATATTGTCGTTAAAATGGCATGCTGTCGCCTCGACTCCTTTTGCTCGTAATGCCCTACATAATTCAATCATAGGGGCACCATAAGGTAAATGTAAGACTTTCATTAGAATTCTCCTCGTATATTAATATTTAGGCGTTATGTTTTCGCCCATTGTTTCCTATTCATTCTTATTTCTTAAATATTTTACGTGCGTTAAACCCGTCGCTTTACACTACAAACGGACACTTTTCGATGGCTAATTAGCACTATTCTCCCAATTATCCATCCATTAATTTTTTATACACTTTAAATAGTCTATTTTCCATATGCTCCCAACTGAACATAGACTCCATTATCTCTCGTGCATGATAACTCATCTCATCAAGCTTATAATTTTCTAAATAAAGTAAAGCTTCTACGTAATCTTGCGCATCAGCCTTTAGTTTGGGGACAACGTAACCACATCGATACGTTTGAATAAATTCAGCCATATCTTTGCATTGATTTACTAAAACAGGAACACCATTGTTTAAATAACTAAAGAACTTATTTGGCATAGCAAATCTGTTATTTAAAGAATGGCTGACGTCTAAATCAATCCACCCTATATCTGCATCTTTCATAGCTTTTGGTATGGAATCATAATGCTGCCAACCAACAAATTCAATATGATCATTAATATTCGTTAGGTTGTAATGATTATTATCGTATTTATCTGCCTTCCATCCCCCAATTATTTTGGCTTTTACAGACATTTGCTTATTAACTAATTCCAATATATGAACAAATTTATCAAAGCTCCCTCTCTTTTTATTTACTGTGCCTTCATACACAAGCGTTAATTCGGAATTGTTCGTTTTCTTCGGTACATAATCCCTAGCTAACGGTGGAGAATTATAAATTATTTCTATAGGGAGATTGAGATTAAAGGATAAATACCACTCTTTAATTGATTCAGATACAGTTACCAAATAATCTAACTCTTTTAGCATTATTTTCAGCATCTGAATTTTTATTTTCAACGTTTGGATAGGCTGTTTTAAAAGGGGGTCAGGTTCTAATTCATGACTATCATAAACAAGTTTGCATCGTTTTCCTTGAGACATGAATGCACGTTTGATCAAAATACCAGAATATAAAGAAAAAAATTCATGTGCATGATAAATATCAGCATCCTGCTCAATCCCTAGTTGTGTTAACGGATCTGAAAACTGATTATTCTTTTTCGACTGGAGGTTATAATGCAATGTTTTTATATTTTTTTCCGGGAACATTTGCTCATATGTAACTATCTTTATGCCTTCATAATAAAACGTTTTTTCTAGAAAACGTTCAGTAAATGTACTACCGTCAATATCAAATAAATACCCCTCTATTCTGGGCACAATCATCGTTACACGATACCCTTGTTTTAACAGGCTCTTCGCTTCCTTTTTAAAAATACGAGCATCCAGAAAAGGATGCTCCGTTAATAAAAAACAAACATCTGTATGCATTATTACCCTCCCAATAATAGCCTCAATTCATTCTATAACAGAAAATACGGTTGTCGGTTTCCAACTAAGGATTGATAAACCGCCAATAAACGTTTTTCCATATGACTCCAGCTATAGGTTTCTTGCATAACGTTTCTTGCATTCTTACTCATTATCTGCCATTCATTCGTATATTGGTGCAAATATTGTATCGCATCTATATAATCCAAATAGCTAGGATTTCGTTTATTAATTACCATTCCACAGTAATACGTTCTAATAAATTTCTCTAGATCACTACATTTATTTCCTATAACAGGGATGCCATTGTTTAAATAACTAAATAATTTAGCAGGCATGGTAAAGGCATTATTAAGTGAATATGATGGATCAAGATCTATTAACCCAATATCTACATCCTCCATGGCTTTCGGTAGATCATGATAATTAATCCAACCAAATAGCTCTATCCTTGATTGTAAATGTTTTGGTATGGAAAGTGTTTCCCCGTATCTTGGACCACCAATGATCTTAAAGTGAATATTATTATCTTCATTGTAAAAATCCGTTATTGCTTTTATTTTCTCAAAGGTTTCTTTTGATATATTTCCTTCATGTGCTACCACAAGTGAATGATTAGACCCATTTTTTTTCTTGATATTTGGTGTTAATGATGGCGCATTATACACGACCTCTATGGATAGCAATGGATCTATAGATAAGTACCAGGATTTAATCGATTCAGATACTGTAACAATGTAATCAACCTTTTTTAAATTATCTTGGAGTGTCCTCATCCATCTTTGCTTTGTTTCAGCATTAATTTTTAAAGAGAATGGGTCTGGAATTATTTGTCTGCTGTCATATATTAATTTAACCTTTTTATTGTTCTGCTGTCTTAAAGCACACTTAATTTCTTTACCATATGTAAATGAATTCAACTCATGGGCATGATAGAAATCTGCATTCTCTTTCAATCCTAATTGATAAAGAGGATCAGATAAATAATTAACGGATCTTTTTTCACTATCATAGGTAACAACTTTAATGCCTTGATAATAAAAAACCTTATCACGAAATTGCTTGGAAAATGGTTTTCCATCGACATGAAATAGCAGACCGCCTTTTCGTGGTGCAATAATCGTAACATCAAAACCATGATTTAAAAGGCTTTTGGCCTCACATTCAAATATACGTGAATCTAGAAAAGGAAGGTAACATAGCAACATACATACCTTTTGATTCAAAAAAATCCCCCTATCTTTACTGTCTGAATTGAATATAGTCCTTCTTTCTACTTAATAAAGTATTAACACTCTAAATAAAATATTCATACATATAATTGAAATATGTGATGTATTTTTCACCGCTACATGAAATATTGGAGGATAACTTATGGATTTACAATTACAAGGTAAGAAAGTACTTGTTACTGGTGGAACAAAAGGAATTGGTAAAGCAATAGCAGAAGCCTTCCTAAAGGAAGGGGCCAAGGTGGGTATTGTAGCTAGAAATAAGTTAGAACTAGAAGCAGTAAAAAAGGAACTTGGTGTCAAGATTTATACAAAAGATATCGCAAATAATCAGCAAAGAGAACAATTAATATCTGATTTTATAAACGATTTTAATACAATAGATGTTCTTGTTAATAATGCAGGGGCTAGCTATGGAAAAAGTATTTTAGAAACACCCCCCAATCTCTTTAATGAAGCGATGAATCTCAACTTTATCGCTGCTGTTCATTTAAGTCAATTAGCAAGTCAGCACATGATTGCTGAAGGGTCCGGAGTAATTATAAACATCTCTTCTATTTACGGAAAGGAATCAGGGGGAGTTCCAGCTTATAACGCTTCAAAATCCGCTTTAAATAGTTTCACAAAATCGTTTAGCTCTGAAGTAATAAAACATAATATTCGTGTTAATGGTATTGCTCCAGGTGCTATTTTCCACCCCAACAAGGAATGGAAACGACGAATTAAAAACGACCCACACTTCTTAGACAATTATGCACAAGCTAACATACCAGCAGGAAGACTTGGTAAACCAGAGGAGATAGGAAATACTGCTGTTTTTCTTGCATCAAATAAAGCTTCGTGGATCGTTGGATCTACAATTAGTGTAGACGGTGGACAGTCACGATTGAATTATTAAATGAAACATGGAAGGGAAGGGCAACATGAAAAGGCAGTCACTTAAAAACAGCACTATTTTAGTCATTGGTGGAGCGGGCTTTATTGGAAGTCACTTAATAGATAAATTAATAGAAGAAAAAGCTAAAGAAATTATTATTTTGGATAATCTTTTTACCGGAAACAAAGAAAATTTAACCTCTGCTCTGGAAAAGAATAATACAACGCTTTATATCGATAATGCCGAAAACCAAGAAACCCTAAACTATATTATGGAAGAACACGACATTGACATTGTTTTTAACTGTGCAACCAAAGCATTGAATTATTCGTTTATGAATCCAGCCAATGCCTTTTTAACAAATGTTATAGTTTTAAAAAATTTATTAGAATTACAACGAAAAAAGAAATTTAAAACACTGTGTCATTTTTCATCATCAGAGGCATTTGGATCATCTCAGTATCAACCGATGGATGAAAATCATCCTTTAGCTCCTACAACAACTTATGCCGCCGGAAAAGCTGCTGCTGATTTGATGTTACAGTCTTATGTAACCATGTTTGATCTAGACGCATTTATTGTTCGGCCATTTAATAATTACGGGCCTAGACAAAATTTCACAGGACCTCTAGCTGGGGTTATTCCTACAACGATTAGAAAAATACTTTCTAATGAAATTCCTGAAATTCATGGCAGTGGTCAACAAACAAGAGATTATATATATGTGAAAGATACTGTCGATATCGTGACAACACTATATTCCGTAATTCCTCCAGGAGATTCTGTAAATATTACAACAGACCAACAGTTATCGATTGAATATATAATGGAGACGATCATTGATGAAATGAATTATCAAGGAGAGATCCTTAGAAAACCAAATCGAAAAGCTGATGTTACCAGCCATAGGGGATCAATGAAAAAATTGCAGAGCTTGATTGGCTCCTATAGTAAAACTGACTTTAAGGATGGAATTGCATTAACGATAAATTGGGTAAAACAGCAGGTCACTGAAACGAACTAAAAAAGAGCTTTACGCTAGTTATTGAGTAACTCATGATATACATTATCTAATCGGTTCTCCATTTTCTCCCAGCAATACGTTTCTTCCATTACTTTTCTAGCGTTTAGACTCATTTGTTTCAATACCTTCTTATTATTGGCTAAATATAGCATAGCTTCAGCATAATCTGTAGCAGTAGCATCTCTTTTATTAATTACTAAACCACATCGATGGGTTCGTAAAAAAGATTCCATCTCGTGGGAGCGGTTTACTACAATAGGAACACCATTATTTAAATAACTAAAGAATTTATTCGGCATCGCATAGGAACGATTAAGTGATTCATGTAAATCTTCATAATCAATCCAACCTACTTCTACATCTTTCATATGTTGTGTAATAGAATAATAATCTACCCACCCAGTTAATTTAATTTTATCCTTTAAATGATTGGGAAGTTTAAATGTATCACCAAACCTCGTTCCACCTATAATTTTAAATTGAAATCCGATGGAATCAGCACATTTTTCTGTAATTTGTATTATTTTATCCTTACTTCCCCTTTTATAATCAATGTTACCTTCGTAACAGGCAATTAGACCATTTCCGGTAAAGTCCTTTGGTTGAAATTCTTTAACCAATGGATGCGAGTTATATATGACCTCTACAGAAAATGTGGGATCTTGGGAAAGAAACCAAGACTTTATCGAATGTGAAATGGTAATGATTTGATCAACTTCTTTCAGCATAATTAAAAGCTTCTCTTTCAAGTTATTGCGATGACTCTCATGGTTTTTAGGATCGAAAGGGTCTGGTGTTAATTCATGACTATCATAAATTAACTTTACTTCTTTATTCCTTTGCTTTAATAACCTTTTTACACCAATCCCAGCAAAAAGCGATAAATACTCATGAGCATGATAAACGTCTGCATTTTGTTGTATACCAAGTTCTGTTAATGGGTTACTGAACCCTTGTTCCCACTTAGATACGGGAGCTACGACTTTGCTTAATGGTGCTCTACTTTCTTCAAATGAATAAGTGACTATCTTAATTCCTTCATGCATAAATGATGAAGAAGTAAATTTATCTTTTATAGGAGTACCATCGATGTCAAACAAATATCCATCCTTTCTAGGAACAATTAATGTCACATCATAACCTAAATTTTTTAAACTTTTGGCTTCTCGTTTAAATATTCTAGAATCTAAAAATGGGTGTTCTGCAACTAGCATGCATACCTTTTTAGACAATTTTTCATGCCCCTTTCCTGTATTAAAGTTGTTTTAGATATCTAACTCTTTTATTCTATTTTTTTACTTTTCAAGTCATGTGCAGACTAGTGATAAGGATATAAAAAATCATAATTTTATACTGTAAGCCTTATATAGAAAGGAGAAAGAAATGCACATTTTAACTATAGTAGGCGCAAGGCCACAGTTTATCAAAGCATCCATGTTATCTAAAGCGATCAATTCCCAATCCAAAATAAAAGAGATCATGGTACACACAGGTCAACATTATGATGATAATATGTCTACCATCTTTTTTGACCAATTAAAGCTTGCTAAACCAGATTATTATTTAGGTATAGGTTCTGGCTCTCACGGTGAACAAACTTCTAAAATGCTATTAGAATTAGAAAAGATCATGATGTCTGTTAAGCCTGATATTGTACTTGTATATGGAGATACGAATTCAACCCTTGCAGGAAGCATCGCTGCAGCAAAACTCCATATTCCCTTAGCTCATGTTGAGGCTGGTTTACGTAGTTTTAATAAAAAAATGCCTGAAGAGATTAATAGAGTGATTACAGACCATTTATCAACATTGCTATTTTGTCCAACGCAAACTGCTATTGATAATTTAGAACACGAAGGCATCAGCAGAGGTGTTTATTTAACGGGAGATATTATGTATGATTCTATTCTTTACTTTAAAGATCATGCTATCCAACAATCTACCATTTTAGAAGATTTATCACTTACAAATAATAATTATTATCTTGCCACTGTTCATCGAGCAGAGAATACCGATCAACCCGAACATTTAAAACAAATACTAACTGCATTTCAACAATTAGATAAAACAGTAGTCCTTCCATTACACCCTAGAACTAAAAGTAAAATTAAACAGTATAAGTTAAATGAATTAATTGATTTACCTCATATCAAAACAGTAGAACCATTACATTATTTTGATATGTTAGCATTAACTGCTCAAGCAACAGCAGTTCTAACTGATTCTGGTGGTTTACAAAAAGAAGCCTATATGCTACAAATTCCGTGTATTACATTAAGGCAGGAAACAGAGTGGATTGAAACTGTACAGACCGGCTGGAATCAGCTAGCAGGATATAATACGAAACAAATAGTAAATAATGTCAGGAATCTAAAGACTCCTAATCATTCTCCTCCACGGTTTGGTGACGGAAAAGCAGCCTACGCTATTCAGCATATTTTAATGAATGACTTTTAATTTAAAATAGAAACCTGAGAAAATGAGACTAACTATACAGATACAATAAAAGTAAAACTTCAATCAGTTGGGGGTTTTTGTTTTCCCCCACTGATTGTTAGTACCACAAGGGTATGACCTAAAGGCACTGGAACCAATCGGACATTTACTGGCAGTTGATCCCACACTTATCCATATCGATTTCACTATTGCTTGAAGTGGGGATTTTACTGCCAGTTATATGCGGGATTAACGATGATCTTTCATTCCAGAGCCCCTTGATATCCCCAACTTAGGGGAAAACACAGACGTACTGCCCCTATTGTCTTACGCATCTCATAATAGGGGGAGCACTGCGATGTACAAGCCTACCTAGAATCGAGCTTCTATAACATTCTTTCCTATTTGGAGAATAATTCATTTGTATACTTTTATTTGAATTATACAGTAGACACTTTTCCGTCTAAATAGCCTTTCCATCTTTGTAATGCTTCGTTCATTTTTGCGTCCTTCTCTATCGAGTTTAATGCAGCTAATAAATGGATATGGGTAATATGATATCCCCACTTTGCTACATTTGGATAACCTCCATCCGTTGTATAATGCGTTAAATCATAAGCAGTGCGTGACCCCAAATCATATAAAGGTAACATTCTTTTTAGCGAAACAATTCCTTCTTGATATAATTTTTTTGTTTCCACATCGCCACTTTGTTTATAAAGATCATATAATCCAATTAATCCAAACATGAAGCCATTCAAAATAAAACTAGGTGGATCTGTTGGACATTCTTCATAAAACATGTACTTGTCTTCAAACTTAGCTAGCACCCCATTGTTATTTGAAGGGATCTTAAACATTTTAGTGGCTTTTAATGCACTTTGCTCATACTTTTTATCTCTGGTAAGCGCAGTAGCTCTAGATAAAACGGACATGACCATACCTAATCCAATAGCAGAATACCATGGAGACTTGATTTTATTTAACCTACCAGGGTAATAGTGAAGATCAAATTGATACGGCCAACCTCCTTGTTCATCTTGATGATGCATAAACCAATTAGCTACTTTTAAAAATTTTTGCTTACTTGCTAATTTCTTCTCTTTTAAATAAATGCTATAATGTTGCAGCCCATATTGAGCAATTGTAGACGGATTAAAATATTTTCCATACGTGTAAACTGTTTTGGGAATACCATTAATAAATTCAACATTCCAATTCTCTACACGATTTCTGTCATAATGTAAGTAATTACCTTGATAATCATATTGATCTATTTCTAAATAACGAGCCTTCGTAATGAAAATTTTCAGCAAATTTTCTGTTTCTAGCCACTCTTTTTCAACACCGTAACCTTTTTCTAGTAAAGTTATTGGAATTAGAAATTCATTACCTATTCTCTTCCCAACTGCTTCGAATTGATTGTGCATCAAAATCATAATATCTTCTATCTGCTTTGTATCCATTTATATCAACGCTCTTCTGATAAACCTATTTTTTTTGCGGGTATGCCTACAGCTATTACACCATTTTCTAAGTGCTTTGTAACAACAGAACCTGCACCGACTATCGTGTTGTTTCCAATATTCACCCCCGGTAGTAATGATGCATTATTCCCAATTTTGGCACCATTTTTAATAAAAGGTCCCTTTAGGCTATAACTTCGTGCTCCCATATACTTATCATTAGACATTGATACACAGGGACCAACAAATACATTATCTTCTATTATGGTATCCCCTGTAATATATGCCATTGTTTGAATAGTACAAGAGTCTCCAATTTGTGTATTTAGTTCAACTATCGCTGCTCTACCGATAACCGTTTTATCACCGACTATCGTATTTTCTCTGATACTCGCATGATCACCAATGAATACCTCTTCGCCAACTTGAACACCAGCGTAAATGGATACTAGATGACCAATCCGTGTACCAGCTTTAATTACTAACTCGGTAGTATTCGACGTTTTCCGCATTCTTTGGTTAATAGCTGGCTTGATACCAAGAACACAATTACAGCCAATCGTTACATTGTTATCAATTTTTGTTCCCTCTAAGATTACAGAGTTATGGCCAATTACAACATTCTCTCCAACTGTGACGTGATCCTCAATTGTAACATGATGACCAATCTGAGTACTTTCAGGTATAGAAGACAAACAAAAACCTCCCATTATTGTGATTGAAGTATCTTTTCTATTTTCTTAACTAATTGTTGTGCTCGATGCTGAACAGTATGGTGTTGATGAATAAACCGGTATCCTTGTTCAATTATTTGTTTCCGTTCCGTTTCATGAGCTAAAAAATATTCTGCCTTTTCTTCAAAATTATTTTCATCAATTGCTACAAAATGTACTCCTGGAATAAAGCCTATATCTTCTAATTCTTTAAAGGTAGGGGCTAATAGCAATGTTTTACAAGCAAGTGCTTCAAAATATTTTAGAACTGGATAATTATGTCTAGATGGACAAGTAAAAAATAGCTTTGATCTGTTCAATTCTTTTGCATAATTCTGCTCAATCATCTTTTCTTGTTCTTTCTCTCTGAAACTTTGATAACCTGGATGCGTGTGATAAATGAAATCAGCATTCCCCTCATACGTCTTTATGATTTTTTGCCTTAAGGGATACGTATCACTTACCGCTCCCATCAATAATAAATTGAAATCTTTTTTTAACTTATAGTCTTTACATACATCTATATTTACGAAATGCGGAAACCATTCCATTTTATCTTGAAATTCAGGATATAATGTTAAAAATTTATCTCTAATGACAGAAAACAAGTAATCTATATTATTTTTATTAATAAAATTTCGTCTAAGGCTTATAAAGCGATGAACATCATTTACAAATAAACCAGTTGGTATATCAATATGAGCAAGACCATTTATCTTTGGTGACATATGTTGATTAATATCATTTAAAAGTAATATAAAATCGGGTCTAGTTTCTAGCTTCCTTATTATATAGTCAATGTGTCCAGACTTTCTCCATAATGTTAAATGTACCATATTTTTAAGTTCCTGCTCTAAATAATAAAAATTCCTATTGATCAATTTTGAAGTGTCTTCTGCAATTAATAGCAATTTGATCATGTTGACACTCCTTCCTATCATTTGCGCACAGGCCAATTGCCAATTTTGAAATTTGTCGTTATGACAGTCTACCTCACTTTCTAGCTAATGCATAACATGTAAATAATTCGTATTCAAAGTGAGGAGAATTATATGAGAGTTGGTGTAATTGGAACTGGTAATATGGGAGAGAATCATATACGAACGTATTCGTCTATGTATCATCACTGCCAACTAATAGGTATATATGATATAGATGAAACGAAAAGAAATGAAATAGCTAAAAAATACAGTATTAAGCCTTTCCCATCATTGGATAATCTCTTAAAAGAAGTTGACGCTGTTAGTATAGCTGTCCCAACTAAGTTTCATTATGATATTGGTTTAAAGTGTATTGATAATAAAGTACACATGTTATTAGAAAAACCTATGACCAGTACAGTAGAACAAGCAAAAGATTTGCTTTATAAATCTTTAAAATCAGGGGTCATACTTCAAGTTGGCCACATTGAGCTTTTTAATCCCGTAATTCAGGAACTTCTAAAGGTATTAGAAAATAAAAAAATAATTGGCATTGAATTTCAGCGTATGAGCCCCTACCATAAAAGAATTAAAAATATCGATGTTGTAGAGGATTTAATGATTCATGATCTTTATATTTTGCAAGAGATTCTTAAGGATAAACTCATGGAAGTTAAGGCGTTAGGAAAAATAATTGACGGTACAATTAAGCATGCTGTGGTCATTGCCAAGTCTTCACAAGAGACAATCGTAAAGCTGTCAGCTAGTTTTAAATCTAAAAATAAAATTAGAACCATACAAATTCTCGCTGAAGATGCTTTTATAGACGTCAATTTATTAAAAAAAGAAATCAACATACGAAGCTCTATTCTCACCAAAACTATTAAGGTGGATGATTCTATACATCCACTACAAGTACAACTAACTGATTTCATAAATTGTATCAATCTTAAAAGAGAGCCTTCCGTAACTGGGAATGCAGGGATAAGAGCATTATTAATCACTAATAGCATTACTAATGAAATTAACAATGAGTAATAACAGATGTTCAACTTACAGATACAATTCTATATATAGGAAATATTAAAGTTAGTGCATTACTATGAATTACCATTACAATTTTATATAACCAAGGCTGAAACCAGTAATTGTAACAAGTTTTAAAACAACTTCAAGTAACTAGTTACCTATATTTCATAGGTAACTGGTTCTTCGATTTGTTTGAATTCTGATATCTTAATTATGTCTGATTCATCCTTTTGGTAGAGTTGGCAATTATTCCAGTGTATACAATACAAATTGTTTTTGATCACCATTAAAACAGTGAGCTATTACCTGTGACGACTAAGAAACTGATCTTGAAATTATAATCCCTATTTTGCCGTTGATCTCAAACGATTTTCTTCGTAAGAATATATTTATCAAATGCTATGTAACCGAAGATATTCTCCATTTTAAACCACTTTTTCAAGTTATTTAACTCCTGCTGAAGAATTAATTTCTTAGTGGACTTAATTCTGTAGCAAAAATTTAATACATTTAATTAGTGAGTTAATTTCATAATATAGAGCCCTTGGGGCTCAAGACTTTAAAGACATAAAAATTAGAGCACCTCCCCAAATCC
>NZ_CANMAB010000038.1:0-32801 GCF_947495635.1 uncultured Virgibacillus sp.
AGCTATTATTCCATAATAGCTACTAGAGGAAGCGTAAATCGGAGCATGTAGTGATAAGGACTGAGCGAATTTTGCTCAGTTTTTCTTATACGTTTCTAATCGGGTGCTTGCACTTTTGTTCTTTTCAAAAACGGATTACAGGCCCAGTTTTAATGATTTGGTTGCGATTACATAATGGAAATGTTATGTAAATGTAAAGATTTTGTAGAGGTTACTTTGTTACCATTTCAAGTCGGAAGGGCAATTGATTCGATATGCCCATTATTTTTATTTTAATGAGAAAAGAAAGGATGATAGTGTAGTGAAAAAATCCCTATATGTGCTTTTTAGTCTATTGCTTC
The DNA here is from genome assembly GCF_947495635.1 of uncultured Virgibacillus sp. NCBI lineage: Bacteria > Bacillati > Bacillota > Bacilli > Caryophanales > Bacillaceae > Virgibacillus > uncultured Virgibacillus sp. Next base: position 342 of record NZ_CANMAB010000038.1, read on the forward strand.
TTTTGCAAACTATATCTAGCAGTCTAGCATTTCCGATTCAGAGTCATGCTCAAGGCGCTGAGACTGGAATTGTAAAGAAGATAGAGCTTTTAGATGAAGCAGGTAATCCTATTATGGATCAAGACACAAAGGCTTCTAGTATGAAAGTAAGTTGGTCTATTGAAGGATTAGAAGTTGAAAAAGATAAAGCTTACATCCATGACTTGCCTACTGGTGTAGACATGGAAAAGAATTATCAAGGAGAAGTAACAAATGGAGGTAAGAAGGTTGGAGCGTATTATACAGATACGAATAATACGATAACAATAACCTTCAATGAGGAAATAGCGAATGCACCTCGTGCAAGTGGGACATTTATTATAGATCTTGCGCATCAAGATTCCCCTGCCTTGACCAATGAAACGGATAATCAGCAAGCATTGGAAGAGGAAGCAGAAGAAAAACCTCACAAAGACACTGAATCTAACGAAAAGCAAGAAGAAAAATCTACCATTGAGGACAATCTCCCTAAAGAAGATGATCATGTAGAACGTAAAAGCGAAAAAAGCAGTGAATCAGATACGGCACAGAGTGAGGGTACAGAGAAAAAGAATAAACTTACCGCCAAAAAAGAAATAATGGAAAACATTCTTACAAGTGCTGAATTATCCTATGAGGATACTGACGGTAATGCAGTTGAAAAACCAGATATTAATTCGCTTATATCCATCAATTATACATGGGAACTTGCAAATAATCATGGATATAAAGCTGGAGATGAATTTCACTTTGACGTTCCAAAGGAGCTTAAAGTATATAACAGTATTGATAAAGCTGAAATGAATTTTAACGGAGAAACAATCGGGTATTTCTCTGTTAATGAGAGTGGATCAGCTACCATTACGTTTACGAAGTTTATTGAAGAGTTTTCAAACATCAATGGCTCTATCGAGATCTGGACGGAGTTAAGTGAAGATATTATTATCACAGAAGAGAAAGAAGTGATCGTTACACCAATTGAGGGTAAAGAATCGGTTACGATCCCAATCGAATTTCTACCAATTGGACCTTCTGTTGAGAAAAAAGGAATACCAAATCGTGATTATAATGCGGAGACAATTGAGTGGACAGTCGACTTTAATAAAAGTCTAGAGTCACTCAAGAATCCACTGTTACAAGACCCTATTCAGGCAGGTCAATCCTTATTGGCTGACTCTATTAAACTCTATCATCTAGATACAAAGCTAAATGGGGAAGTATCATTGGGAGAAGAAGTGAATCCTAATACGTATACAATAGGTAAGACGGAGAACGGTGAAGATTTTACCATTGTTTTTGATAAGGATATTCATACTGCTTATCGGTTAGTATATCAAACAGAAATTACAGATGAAGATCAGAAGGCATTTCATAATGAAGCAAGTTTGGTTTCTGATAACCAACAACCAAAATCTGCAGATGCTACGGTAAGTGTCAAGCGTGGCAGTCCTTTAGAAAAACAATCAATAGCCTACGATAAAGAAAATCAGATAATTACATGGGAAATTAAATACAACTATAATGAAAAAACAATTAAACAGCAGGATGCTCTATTAAAAGACTTTTTTAACACCAGTCAAGACCTTGTCGAGAGCTCTTTTGACGTTAAGAAGATCACTATTGATAAAGATGGTAATGAGGTAGGTAATGGTGAAGATTTTGAGAATTATACAGTAACCGCTAAGACAGAAGCAGGAAAAAATGGATTTCATCTACAGTTTGATGAAAATGTTACATCTGCCTATAAAATTACTTATCAAACAAAAGCGTCCGAACGCGTTTTTGAAAATGAAAAAATAACGAATAAAATAGAAACTGGCAATCATAACGCAGAGGGTAGTCAGAATATCGGCCAACAAATCTTATTTAAGAGTCACGGAACACCAAATTATAAGGATAAAACCGTGGATTGGACCGTTACATTTAATAAAGATAAGCACCCAATGAACGATGTGGTTTTAACCGATGTATTTACGAATGAAGGGCTAATCTTAAAACCGGAAACGCTTAAAATTACAACTGAGAATAAGGAACTTGTTGAAGGAAAAGACTATACATTAATTAAAAATGAAGCTAATCAATTTGAAATTCGGTTTAACAATCAAATAAATACGCCGCATACCATAACATACACTACCGAATTTATTTACGAAGCAAGAGCGGATAAAGGGAAGAATTATTTAGAAAATAAGGCAATATTTAATTGGACGGATGAACACGGAAGCTCAAAAACGCAAGAGACAAGCAAGCAATTTAAACCAGATGAGTATACACAGTCGAACGGGTTTAAGTATGGCTCCTATAATGCAGTAGATAAAGAAATCACCTGGAATATTGGAGTAAACTATAATTTAAAAACAATCGAAAATCCTATTATAAAAGACTTCATTCAAGGAAATCAGCGGCTAGTAAAAGATTCGATTACCATATATAAGATGAATTTGACTGGCGGCGAAAATGGAACGGAAGTCGAAGAGCATGTACCAAGTGAAGACTACTCCATAAGTTGGATTAAAGACAAGGATGGAACTCCAGGTTTTCAAATTTCGTTTAATCAGGAAATTCATTCACCGTATAAAATCGTCTATAAAACAAGCCTTAAGGATTTAGATCTTGTAGACGCGAGCTATGAAAATACAGCAACTTTATACAATGGTGAAACAAAAGAGACGGATCTACATGCTTCTGTTGCCATTCCGCATGGAGGAAAGTATACAACAAAGACAGGGAAACAAAATGGTAAAATTATTGATTGGAAGGTAAATATTAATTTTGGACAGTCTCAGGTTACCAACGCTACGGTTATTGATAAACCTAGTGAGAATCAATCGTTATTGGAAAGCTCATTTGATGTGTACGCTACAACGATAAGTGAGGATGGGAAAGTAGCAAAGAAAGATAAATTAGAGCGCGACAAAGATTATACGTTAACACTTCATAAAAATCCTGATTCTTTTACACTTACATTTTCAGAAGAAATCAATGAAGCGTATATCTTGGAATATCAATCACTTATTCTAGATAAACCTGGATCTAAAATAAAAAATGACGTATCGTTTAACGGAGAGAACATTGATATCGTTGAGCATGAATCAAGTGAAACGGTTCAAGTACGACGTACCTCTGGGATGGGTGATGGTACAGGTGAAATTGGACACCTGACCGTTACGAAAACGGATAAAGCAACAGGGGTGCCATTACAAGGAGCAGTATTTTCTCTCGTAGATAAAGATAGTGGTGTAGTTATTGATAGGCTAACGACTGGAAAAGACGGCGTAGTTGCTTTTGATCGATTGCTATATGGAGATTATATTTTAACAGAGGAAAAGGCCCCAGATGGATATTTGATAGATAATAAGCAACAAACTATTACGATTAATCAGCCTTTTGAGCAAGGAAACAATGAAAAAACAGGGAATCAGCTAACGGTTACGAACACCGAGATAATCCGTGCAGTAGAACTGACGAAAAAAGACAAAGAGACGAATGAAGTATTAGCTGGTGCAGTTTTTTCATTACAAGAAAAAGTTGGAGACACGTATGAAGAAATTGCAGAATTAACAACAGATGATCAGGGGATCATCTTTATCGATCAGCTTAAATCAGGTGAGTACAGGTTTATGGAGAAAAAAGCCCCAGATGGGTACAAATTGAGTGAAAAACCTATTCCGTTTTCTATTCATGATAAACAAACAGAAGCTATTTATTTATCAGCAGAAAATGAAAAACTAGGTTCTGTTCAATTAACTAAATTTGATCAAAAAGATCATGCAAAAGTGTTAAAAGGTGCGACGTTTAAGCTAGAAAAGGCAGATGGAACGATTGTTCACCCATCTTTAACAACGAATGATGCGGGCGAGATATTTGTTGGAAACTTACAACCAGGTAACTATAAATTTGTGGAAACAAAAGCACCAACGTTTTACCAACGTAATCATCAACCAATCCCATTTACGGTGAAAGATGGAGAAACAGCAACGATTTTAGTTGAAGCTCCTAATCAATTAATAAGGGGTAAGGTAGAATTAACAAAGGTTGATAGTGATAATAAGGAAATCGTACTTGAAGGTGCAACGTTTAACTTATTAGATAATGAAGGAAACCTGATAAAGGAAGACATAACAACGAATGGTAATGGAAAGTTGGTTGTTAATAACTTACAACCAGGAAACTATCAATTTGTAGAAACAAAAGCACCAGAACATTATCAGCTAAATCAAAAACCGATACCGTTTACCATTGAGAAAAGTAAAACGGAAGATACTGTCCATGCTACAAAGGTACAGGTTACGAATCAACTCATTCCAGGCTCAGTAGAATTAACGAAAGTTGACAAATATGACCATGAAAAATTCCTAGAGAATGCTGTATTTGAATTACAAGATAAGGATGGGAATACCATCAAAAAAGGAATGACAACGAATGAAGATGGAAAACTTCTGATAAACAATCTACGACCAGGTCATTATCAATTTGTAGAAACAAAAGCACCAGCGTATTATCAATTAGATCAAAAACCAATTGAATTTGAAGTTAAGAAAAGTCAAGCTGAACCATTATCTATTACTGCAGAAAATGAATGGATTACTGGTAAGGTGGAATTGACGAAGGTAGATGCAGATAACAGTAATATATCTTTATCTGGTGCGGAATTTACATTGGAGGATGCAGAAGGAAATATACTACAAGAAGGCATAACAACAAATAAAGCTGGAAAGCTAGTTGTAGACGATTTAAAACCAGGAAACTATCGGTTTGTCGAAACAAAAGCTCCGTTTGGCTATTATTTAGATGACACATCCATTCCATTTACTATCGAGAAAAGTAAAACAGAAGCGGATGTCAAATTGGTTCAACTAAATGTAGAAAATAAAATAATTCCAGGCTCTGTTGTACTTACCAAAGTTGATCATAGTAATAGCGATAAGCTGTTGCCAAACGCTGAATTCAAGCTTATAGATGCAAATGGTAAGACGTTGAAGCAAGGGTTACTGACGGATGCGCAAGGTCAAATTACCGTAGATAAATTAAAGCCTGGAAGCTATCAATTTGTGGAAACAAAAGCACCGATAGGGTATCAATTGGATTCTACACCGATTCCATTCAAGATAGAAAAAGGTCAATCAGACCTTGTCAGGTTAACTGCTACAAATCAAGCTACACTATCAGGAACCGACAAACCAGAGGATACTACGCCAACCTATAATAAACTTCCACAAACTGGAGAAGAATGGCTTAGGTATTTGTTGATATTAGGAATTACGTCAATAATGATTGGAACGATAGTCGTGTTCCGAAGACGTAAACAAGTATAATTTTTGGTAAGCAAAGGGATGCGTTCATTGATGAATAGAAATAAAATAATTGGGGGAGCGTTTATTTTCATCGGACTCATCTTAGTTGCAATTCCTTTATACTATGAATGGAATCAACAAAAAGAAGTAAATGCTCTTGAAGACGCGTTATCCTTGATAGCGCAATCAGACGATGAGTCAGTGGATTTATCTACAATCGATGATTTGCCCTTCACACAAGAAGAATTAAAGCAAGTGATTGAATTAGAAATCCCTTCCATCGACTTAAAACAAAAGGTGTTGCCTGAAACTACTGAAGCGAATTTGAGTATTGCATTAACTCAGATTAAACCGAATCAAACTCCAGGTGAGGGAAACTTTACAATAGCAGGGCATCGTGGATATCGAAGTGATCGACATTTTCGCCAGTTGCCAGAAGTGTCGATAGGTGATAAAGCTATTCTTCATACGGCGACTAAGAAATATGTATATGAGATTACCTCGTCAGAAGTTATTGAGGCAACGAAGGTTGAGATTCTTGAGGATAAAGATAATAAAAGGGAAATTACATTAATCACCTGTACAATAGATGGAAAAGAGCGTATTGCATTAAAGGGTAGATTAATAGATCGTGAAGTTTAATGGTTAAATCCTGTAGTTGTTTAATTGCTACAGGATTATTTTTTCAATCTGTAAATAAAAGTAGGGAAGTCAGATGATTAAAGTTGTATGCATAAATATGAGTGAAGGTATAAATCAAAACACACATTTATTATTAGAGAACGAACCGGATATCGAAGTGTTAGAAATTGAACGTAATACGAATAATCGAACGATCTTTAAGAAACTAGAGGATTTTAAACCTGATATTGCACTCATACAGTTAAATAAATTTACGAAATCTATTAAGTCTAAGCTAAAGGAAATTAGAGAGAGCTACTCACATATAAGTTTAATGTTTATGATGTCAGATGTGGACGTGAATGTTATTCGTACAGCAATTGATAAAGAAGGACGAGGGTTCTTAGTAAGTACTATTACCGGCGAAGGGCTTGTTCATTCCATAAGAAATGTTTACGATAGTCAATTTGTTTTTTCCGAAGCTATTGCAAAGCAAATGATTGATATAATTGGGCCAAAAAATATTGGTAATAAAGAAAAGCTGAAACAGAAATTATGTAGTAATGGTATAGATGTTAGTAAGCGAGATATGGACGTATTGTATTTAATGTATAAAAATTACAGTAATAAAGAAATTGCCAATACCCTACAATTATCTGAAAAAACAATTAGAGATTATGTAAGCAACGCTTATAAAAAAGTAAAAAACAGCAATCGCAAAAGTGTAATAGAGTTTTTACATTACCTAATGGCAGATGATTAAGAAAGGAGTACTACACTATATTTGTAAGCTTTTATTAGTTAGACAACCAACTAAATCCCTTCCATATGACAACTAAAAAGATGAAGTAACCAACAAACGAATAAATGTGATTCCAATCCTCATGATGAACAAACAAGCCTACTTGTTCAGCTATTTGTTCAATCATGCAAATCAGAAAGCTACATGTAAAGAGGAAAAAGGTACGGGGAATGGTTTTTAAGTGGCGCATAACACGGATAAATAAAATGGAAGCTACTGGGAGAATGATGAGCGTAAATAGTATATTAATGGAAAAGAGTCCTGGAAATAGTCGTATAGGAAAGGAATACATCCCCATTTCAACGCAAACTAAATCTAAGTAAGTACCGATTAGTGAGGCGAATAATATTACAGTGATATATGCATGAATAGATCGCTTACTTTTGGAAGATCGCATTTTTTGCGATAATCGCAAATTCGATTTTTTCGAGGTCGTTACAATAATCATCATATATATCCCCACCTGTATCTATTTCTTTTTTATCTAAGTAATGTAATATTCGAAAGTCGTTGAACCAATCCCCTTTTTCTGCCTCCTCATGTTCTATATCCTTCCAAGCAAATTTTAATGGTGGACTATAAATACGTGGTTCATCCTTTCTTAACTTGCAATGCTTGGTTCTTCGTTTGTATATGGTACCTGGTACAGATTCATTTACTGGATGAAATAGATCTTTCCAATAATCAGACCGCGAACCCGTATGCGGATGCTTACTTGCCCATTGTAAGATAGCTTGTAGAACGGGATTACGTTGAAAAAGTAAGTCATATAAGCGAATGCCGATCATAATTCGTTTATGTAGATCAGCGAATTGATAAAGTGTTTCGCCGATAATCCGAGGCCTACCAGTTACTTCACTAAGTTTAGGGAAGATAATGTGGTTGAATCGTAAAGCATCGTATAGTTTAAATTCGATGGTGTGTAATACGGTTTCTTGAAATTGCTTGTTTAGAACGACTCTATTTTCTAAATAATTCTGTTCATTAATGACCATCGCAATAGCTAATTTTCGACAATCCCTAAACTTCCAAAAATCATTCCAAATAGCTTCCATAAACACCGAAACATTCAAGTATGGAAGTAAGTAGAATAAGTTCTTCTGGTTTATCAGACTATGTTGATATAATAAACATTGTGGGAATACGTCTTGAAAAATGAGCCAGTTTCCCCGCTCTAAAAATAAGAAAAAATGTTCACGCTCAGCCTCTGTCATTAATCTGGGAAGTAAATCTCCTTTAAGGTCTGTCATATTCCAACCACCATTTCTAGAAACTAGATGACCTAAGAGTGCCCAGTGAATTTCCGGATAAACGCAGTAAAATTGGTAATAAGCTTTTGTTCTTGTTACGTTATTCTTATTTAATTTGCTTGTTTTTGCTTTGATTTGTTGAATGAGGTTAAATTCCCATTCGGTGAGATCGGATTCAGAAACAGACAGAGGTCTATGTCTAATGATATGTTTTAAATGTCTTTTTAATTTCCGATTGCTCGTTGCTCGTTTTTTAACCATACATTTTATCATAAAGCACCTCCCTCTAAGGCATATGCATCGTAGTAGTGGCATATGTTTTTCCATAATAGCTTTCAAAAAGGAGTACATATCGTATGGATAAACAACTGGAAGCAGCGATGAATAAGTTATTGGATGAATTGAAAGGAACGCAAAATCAGGATGGATCTTGGACTTATCCATTTGAAACAGGTATAACAACTGATAGTTATATGATTATTCTATTACGAACGTTGGAAATCAATGATTCTAATTTGATAAAGTCTTTAGTTGAACGAATTGCAAATAAACAACAAGCAAATGGTGCATGGAAATTATTTTATGATGAAGGACCAGGAAATCTTACAGCTACAGTTGAAGCCTATTATGCTTTACTTTATAGCGGCTATTACACAATAGATGATAAGCATATCCAAAAGGCTCGCCATTTTATAATAAGTAACGGTGGACTGAATAATATTCAATTATTTGCTAAAATAATGCTCGCCTTAACAGGACAATATAGTTGGCCAAGGCATATACCGATACCCATTGAGGGCATATTGCTCCCAGCTTATTTTCCAATTAATCTTTTTGATTTCTCTGTCTACGCTCGTGCTCACTTCATACCTATATTACTAGTAGCAGATAAAAAGTTGCAGTTAACAACATCTGCATCACCTAATTTATCGGATCTAACTATGCAGAGAAAGGCCAATTGGGAAGAAGATTTACGGGAGTGGCAAACGTTTTTTTCTATATTAAAAGGCGGGATAAAAAAATTAATAGGACTGCCTCATGAATTACATGAATTAGCGTTAAACAGAGCTGAAACGTATATACTTCAGCGAGTGGAACCAGATGGAACATTTAATACCTATTTTAGTTCAACATTTCTGATGATTTTCGCTTTAATAGCAAGAGGGTACAGGAAGGATCATCCCGTTATTAAACGAGCGATAAAAGGATTAAGATCCTTTATCACCACCGTTGATAATCAACTGCATATGCAATTTACAACTGCCACTGTTTGGAATACGTCACTCATTAGTTATAGTTTACAGGAAGCAGGTGTTTCTTCGCGTTCAAAGACCATTCAAGAGGCTACAAATTATATTCGTGCTAAACAACAACAGTTCTATGGAGATTGGGCAATTCACACACCATATATTCTTCCCGGCGGATGGGGATTTTCCAACGTCAATACTATAGTACCTGATAATGATGATACAACAGCAGCATTACGAGCTCTACGAACAAGTGTCCTTACTAAGAATACGGATCGCTTTATATGGGATAGGGGAGTAGAATGGATTTTAGCAATGCAGAATGATGATGGTGGGTGGGGAGCATTTGAAAAAGATGTAGATAGCTTACTTCTAACATGGTTGCCAATAAAAGGAGCAGAGCTACTATTACTTGATCCTTCAACAGCAGATTTAACTGGCAGGACATTAGAATTCCTAGCTACGTTTACGAAATTGAATCAGTCTCATCCGCTAGTAAAGCGAGCTGTTCATTGGTTAATCAAAAATCAAGAGCAGAATGGCTCTTGGTATGGAAGGTGGGGTATTTGCTATATATATGGTACTTGGGCAGCAGTAACAGGACTAGTTGCAGCAGGAATTAATCCAGGGAATGCCTCAATCAGAAGAGCGGTTAATTGGTTGTATCGAATACAGCATGAAGATGGTGGATGGGGGGAATCATGTAAAAGTGATCAGGAGAAAACGTATATTCCATTAAAGGAAAGCACACGGACACAAACAGCTTGGGCGCTTGATACGTTGATCACTGCTGAGGTTAAAAAAACGAACGGAATAAAACGAGGAATGGATTTTTTATTATCTAATCAAGAAAAACAAAATAATTGGACGACAAACTATCCAAAGGGTCAAGCACTACCTGGTAGCTTTTACATGCATTATCACAGTTATGAATACCTTTTCCCGCTTTTAGCATTAGCACATTACAAGAAAAAATTTGTTGAAGATGATAAATCCTAGTATAAATATCCTTATCACTGAACATGTCAGCACATAAACTATAACAGACTATAATGAAGAGGTGATGTAGGTATGTTTCCTAATAGACAAAGAAGATCAATAATGAGGCAAGCACCTCCTAGACGTCAAGCTGATTGGTTTGGAAGACCACTCCAAGGCAGGAATACTCCTAAGAAAGCATCTACAACAGAAAATATTATTGCCCAATTCCGTGATCAAGATGGACAATTGGATTTTAATAAAATGACAGAAGTTGCCTCGCAAATGGGGAAGATATATGGTCAAGTAAGTCCATTAATTACTACTTTCTTTAAGAAGTAAGCATATGTTTCGTGTCACTGCATGGTGACACGTTTATTTTTGTTTTATTTTATAATAAAAATAAGCCAAATGACGAATGCTACTGTAAAAAGGAGGTTCATACTAATGCATCAACAATTACGAAATTTTATGACATCGAATGTGTATACAGTCAATGATACACAATCGATACAAGAAGCAGCTGCTCTAATGAGCGAACATAATATTGGATCGCTTCCGGTTGTAGATCAACATGGAAGCATAGTTGGGATGATTACTGATCGTGATATTACGTTACGTTCTACAGCACAGGGAGAAGCTGCCCAAACTCCGGTTTCTCAAGTGATGACAGCACAACAAGTCGTTCAAGGTACACCAGAAATGGATGCACATGAAGCTGCGCAGCTTATGGCGCAACAGCAAATCCGTCGCTTGCCAGTTGTCGAGAACGGACAAATTGTTGGAATGGTTGCTTTAGGAGATTTAGCAGTAGATAATCAATTAGAGAATGAAGCTGGAGAAGCTCTATCTGATATATCTAATCCTTCTGATCCTCAGAAGGATTAGAAGAATAAGGATGTTTCAAAGGGACCTGTTGAAAGAGAGCGTTCTTTTGAGAAGGTGTTGTTTTTAATCTAAATAATAGAAACGTGTGGTTTATATAAAGCCCCCTTTGTAAAGGGCATTTTAATAAAAACCACACGTTTTTTAATTCCTTATAAGACATATCCATAGACGCAAATAAAATGAAATAGGCTACCAATTAGAATAAATATGTGGAAAATCTCATGAAATCCCATATGTTTAAATGATAATATTTTTGGTTTAAGCCCGTAAATGATGCCACCAATCGTATAAAAAACACCACCTAATACTAGTAATATCATCCCACTTTTATTAATAATTGGTGCTAGAGATGAACTGAAGAATACAACAATCCAACCCATACCTATATATAATGAAGTAGATAGCCATCTAGGTGAATGAAACCATATTAATTTAAAAACAACACCGAGTACTGCTAGTGTACTAACAATCACAAATAGTGCCCACCCTAAGGTCCCCTGTAGACTAATTAGGCAAAAAGGCGTATACGTCCCGGCAATTAATACATATATCATTGAGTGGTCGATTCGCCGCAAAAATGCGATGACTTGATCTCTTGCAATCACCATATGATAGGTGGCCGAGGCAGCATATAACAATGTCATACTAATACCAAATACAATTACAGCTGCAATAGCTAGTGAAGAATCTGTTGTAGCTGTTGCTTTTATGACTAGTGCTAGCAATCCAGCGAAGGATAAAACAGCTCCAAATAAATGTGTAAGCCCATTAATTGGCTCACGAATATGTATACACATGTAACCAACACCTTTATAATGTGATGTAGTTTTAAAAACTATATTTAAATGATATATGTATTTTGATATGTAGTCAAGGTTTACTTCATATTTATTCTCACGTATAATAATAGGATAGAAATGTTTAGGACAAAACGTTAAAGAGGTTGAATAATGGAAAACAATAAAGACATTTTAGACGGCATGCAATTAAATAGTCAGCTTTCTTTAGAAGAAATCCCAGACTTGGATTTGTATATGGATCAGGTTATTCAGTTATTTGAAAATAAGTTTGGTATTTTAAAGCGAGATGAAAATGAAAAAGTACTAACTAAAACAATGATCAATAATTATGCGAAGGGTAAATTATTTTTCCCTATTGAGAATAAAAAGTATTCAAAAGTTCATATGATGCTTATTGCCATGATCTATCAAATGAAAGGAGCTTTATCCATAAATGATGTAAAGGTGACTTTAGATCCGTTAAACACAATGATAACCGAAGAAGGCTTTGATTTAACGGACTTATATAAGCGTTATGTTCAAATGGCCGATGAAAGCATGGGGCAACTAAAAGACGAAATGTCGTTGTTGTCTGAAGAAGTAACGAAGCATATAGTGGCACTAGATAGTGAGAAATCTGACTACTTAACACAGTTATTATTGGTTGCTTCTTTCGTAAATATGAGTAATTATTATCGTAGGGCAGCAGAGAGGATCGTAGACAACATAGCTAAAGAAAATATATAAACCATCGTGGAGGGGAAAATTATGCATACATATCCAAATGTAACAGAAACAAAGGGAGTTATTGAGAAATTGGTATCGATTCCAAGTCCATCTGGTTATACCGATCAAGTTATCAGCTATGTCGAGGAATTTCTTCAAGCATTAAATGTAGAGACAAAACGTAATCTTAAGGGAGGGTTAATTGCCACTTTACCTGGTAAAAACAATAGTGAGCATCGTATGCTAACAGCACATGTCGATACGCTAGGAGCAATGGTGAAAGAAGTCAAGAATAATGGGAGATTGCGTCTAGACTTGATCGGTGGGTTTAACTTTAATTCAATTGAAGGTGAATACTGTACGATTCATACAGCCAATGGTAAAAATTATACAGGTACTATTTTAATGCATCAAACATCGGTTCATGTATATAAAGATGCGGGTGAAGCAAAACGAGATAAAGAGAATATGGAAGTGCGAATTGATGAAAAGGTTGAAAATGCTGATGATATACGCTCACTAGGTATAGAAGTTGGAGACTTTGTTTCTTTTGATCCTCGCGTACAGGTAACAGAAAATGGATTTATAAAATCACGTCATTTAGATGATAAGGCGAGTGTCGGTATTTTACTACAGCTTATTAAGCGGCTAAAAGAAAAATCCATAGAGCTACCCTATACGACTCATTTTCTCATCTCTAATAATGAGGAAATTGGCTATGGGGGGAATTCAAATATTCCTGTAGAAACAACAGAATATCTGGCTGTAGATATGGGGGCAATGGGAGATGGTCAATCCACTGACGAATATACGGTTTCTATTTGTGTGAAGGATGCATCAGGACCATACCATTATGGGCTCCGCAAGCATTTAGTAGATTTAGCGCAAAAAAATAATATCGGCTATAAATTAGATATTTACCCGTATTATGGCTCCGATGCTTCGGCAGCTATTAGAGCTGGTCATGATATTATTCATGGACTAATTGGACCTGGAATTGATTCATCTCATGCATTCGAAAGAACGCATGAATCATCATTAAAAAATACGGAAGATTTGCTTTTTCATTATGTATGTTCAGAAACAGTAACAAGAAAGTAAGTTAAAGCTAGAGGGTTTCGGGAAAAAAGCCCAATTTCTCAATTAAAGCTGAGGAATTGGGCTTTTTAACATTGTAATTTCCTTACCTTTATAATTTCGCGTTTTCTTGGTGGTACTCTTAGTAGGTTATAATCAATCTTCTTATAAAATCACATTTCCTTCTTTTGTATATTTTTCCACCTCAGTACAACTGTAAATGCTATTGCCACATCCGTTGAATCTATTTCGTTATTATATTTTGCTTTTTCTAACCCTTCCAACAACAATTAATCCGTTTGGATGCATTTCAAAAAACATTCATTTATACTTAGCTTTTACTTTTCGATGTGTCATTCCATGAATGTAATAACTAATTTAAATGCCGTTATTCCAGAAAAACACTCGTTAGCGCAACATCTATTTAGTATGTACCAAGAGAATATATTTCTCGCTTAAATTGACAAATCAAATGATAAAAACTTAGGCAGTTCGTGTTCATGCTTGTCGAGCATAATTTGTTCCGGCTTGATGCCCTGCTCACGTAGCATTTCAATGTTCTGTATGAGGAATTCGTCGCTACCGACAACGTAGAAGAGCCCATCCTTGTCTGCAGCAAGATCTTTCACTTCTTCATAGTAATCTTTACGGTTATCGACGAACTGCGATGTAAACTTCTTGTCTGGTACGGATTTAAAAATATCAGTGAATAAGAATTCTTTTGATGAATCGATGTTTAGGGAATGAATTTGTTTGACGTTATCAGCACGTTCAAAATAATCAAGTACAAGCGGTCTGAAAGTTGCTAGACCGACACCTGATGACAGAAGGTAAACATTTTTGTCTTCTCGTTTAAGTGGTACATTCGAATGCGTTTTAAATATTGCAATATCATTGCCAACCTTAAGATTTCTTAAAATCGTTTTAAACTCAGAGCACTGCTCTCTGATGCGTGTTGTGATACCGATTGAATTTTCGTGCGGTAAAGTGGAGATGGACATGTGGCGAATCAGGCTGCGATTTGGTTTATCTCCAGCATTAAAACCTTCCAGTGCGAAGTGGGTGTGGGAACCTTCTTCCCATGTAAAGTCGTCCGGACAGTCGAGCAGGTATGTTTTTACCTCAGGCGTTTCTTCAATAATCTTATTTATTTTAGTCCAGTATATTTTCATTATATATTCTCCTCACTTTATGTATTGTTACTAACTAATATACAATAAGTGATAATAATTCTCAATTAAACGGATTGATTATAATAATTTATGTTATTAAATCATCTGACATTTCACAAAAAATTGAACTTAATTCTTCGTAGTTGCATTCGTTCTCACTATCGAATATTAAATATGTTGGACCCGATTGGTTCAAATGCTTTTAGGTCATACCCTTGTGGTACGAACCATCGGGGGGGATAAAACAAAAACCCCCACCGATTGAAATTTCTCTTTATTTATAACCTCTCGTTATTACACCCGTAAGCACAATAAGGTAACTGACAAATGTAGCAGAAACTATTTAGTTACCCCATTCTTCCTCTAAAATAGCATAGGAATATTCATCCCACCATTGATCACCATGAGGGATGCATTTTTTAAAATAACCTTCTCTTCTCATGCCGATCTTTTCCATAACACGGTACGAAGGAATGTTTTCTGGCTGACATGTAGCTACAATTCTATGTAACTTTAAGTTTTCAAAACCATATTTTATTATCGCAGATGCAGCTTCGGAAGCGTAACCTTTATTATAATATTTAGGGTTAAATACCCACCCTATTTCATAAGAATGATCACCGAAATATTTAAAAAATTCTAAATGTCCAATTAAAATATCTCCATCAGCTAGTATTACTGGGAATTTTTCAGCTGAATCATCAATATTTTTTTGGATGAACTTCTTTGTTTCTTCTTTTGTTAATACACCTTCTGGCATATATTTCATTACACTCTTTTGGGAAGCATACTCATATACTCCTTCCCAATCATCTAATTCAAAATGACGTATAATTAATCTTTCTGTTTTTATGTACATATTTTTTCTCCCTTCAAAAATTCCAAAATTGGAAAAATAAACGATATTAAATAAACACGCCCGCTTACTCAACGGAACTCGAAAGCATAGAAGGTTGCAATGCTGACAATAGAGAAAATAATAAAAACACCAACAAGAGTCCAAAGCGTGATTTTAACCCCTCAGCTCATCAACTAACAGCCTCCTTTTAAAGCTATATCTAAAACCACTGCCATTCCTAAACGTTAACATATATCCTGAAACAACCTATCCCGTTTCATGAACAGTGACTATTTGTAGTCTAATTATATACCTTCTTACACGAACTGTTCCATTAATTTTAACACAAAAGCTAATATTCGAAATATGTAACTATTTTAATTTGGTCGACTCTTCTATTCCTGCCAGTACGATTTTTAGTAAAATAATCAATATCATAAATGAAAACAGAGGAGACATTACGATCCATGGATGATGTAAAAATTCCTGATAGGAAGAACCAATTAATCCACCCCATTCATTGGTGATGGAGAGAGACGTAGTATTCTCCTCCGTAATATCTATTTTTCTGCTACCTCCAATGAATATTCCCAGTACTCCCAAATGAATTAATAATAAGAGTAACTGAATATTATTCTGAATAAAGAAAATACCAATCCTTGGTTTTATGTTTCTCCATATGTGCTTTTTAAAAATATAAAAGTTACTCACGCCTTGTAATTTTGCAATCTTGATATAATCCTTGTGCAGTTCCCCTTTTATCTCATCTCCTATTAATAACGTTAAGGGAGGTGTGCCAATACCAATTAATACAAGCACCAGCAAAAACATAAAGCGGAAACTGTCTTCCTGAAAGAACCAGAGCATTGGTGCAAGCAAAAAAAAGACAATAATAACAGGTGGAATAATATAAGTAATCTCTACAACACGTTGTACCAGATTTCTAAACTTATGAATATAAAATGCATATATAAGTGCTAAACCGGAAGAAATGAGAAAACGGAACAAGCATACAATAAGGACAAAGATAATGGTATATTTCGCACCGGCCAGTATGTTGTAAATTAAAGACTCTCCCATAACATTTGTCCCAAAAGGAGGAAACTCCACGGGAGAATAGGGCGGCTTCCCGATAAAGTCACCATTGTCATCCAGCATAATGGAGGGTGCCTGCTTCTTTGAGAGAATTAGATTGGGAAAGAAACTGAAAAACACAAGGATCAAGATCAATAGAATGCCTATACAGATTTTCATGTTTACTTTACCCAACACTCTCATCAACCTCCTTGCTAAACGTCCATTTGTTTACTACGTATTCCCCTATTCTGTTGAATAGATATAGAGGGAAATACAGCATAATAAGCACCCACATTAATATTCGGAAGTCTCCGATTCCATACACTTTGACAAAGCTCATGATCCCGCTTAACCGCAAAATAATTTCCAGTATTAATAAGCTTGAAATCATGTACAGAAAGATATTTTTGTAATATTGAAGGAGTGTTAAAAGTGTGTTTCTGAATAGATGAACGAAAAAGATATAGCTTTCCCCGAAGCCTCTTGATTGTGAAAATAAATAATAGTGTTTGGTCTTTTCCTCAGCAATTCCTGCTACCATATATTTAAACAGGTAGATCGTTGGAATGGAACTTAATGCCAGTATTGGCAAGAGGTATATCGTCTTCCCGCCAAACTCGTAAATCCCCAGAGAAATTCCTGTAGTCTTAAAAATCCAGATAAAAAACTGGATAGATAATAAAACGATTAACACATCCGGCATGGCTTCGATGATAAAAAAAACCCCAGATAGCGCTTTTTTAATAGGTGCTGCCAGCATGTGAAATACATATGTAAATAGAATGGATACAATAATGGATAAAATTAGGGAGCCAAGTATAATGATAATGGAATTTAAATATGCGTTGGAAACCGCTGCAAAGAAAGTTACTTCCTCACCATTGCTTAATGGAACGATTATTTTCTGCGGCTGAAATAGATAAAAAATCCCAGCCCCCAAAGTTTGTAAGAAATAGGTAAAGCTCTGGGTTTGGAATAACCCAGGTGTACAGCTAATTAGCAATATAACGAATAGAATAAGAGTAATTTCTCTGAAAGACTTGGCAATATTATTCCACATACCTACTCAAGACCTACCTGTTGTTTACTGGAAAGTTTCCCGTCTCTGAAACGTAAAGTTATTCCGGAGTCCGGAGCTGCGCCATCCCAGCTGTACAAGGTGTTTTCATCGATGAATTCCACTTCATCCTCCGTATTTTCTTTGAAATTAATAAGATCCGGCTGTCCCAGCATGTCAATTACATCATCGAATTCCATTCTATTCTCCAGTTGGTTATATTGCTGGATCGTCACAGGACCATCTGGATTTTGTGCCTCTCCCTCGTCACACCCTGTCAGTAATGCCGCAACCAGTATAAACATTAAAGAAATCTGTGGAAACACTTTCATAAATTTCATCCCCCAAATTAGTTTTCCTTTTTTAGACTTATACTTTATTTTAGCATATAAGATTGAAAATTCACCCGATTCAGAGTGAGTTTTATATGCTTAGAACATAGCTTCCTAACTATTTATCACGAAAATCACTTCTTCACCCTTGCTAGTTTTGTTCGAATAAATGGTTTTATATTAAAGACTTACAGTGTTTGTGTTTATGGTGAGAATTTAATAAGCAACCTATTTAATATATAAGCGAAGCGATAGCGACACAGATGAACATGGGTCACTTAGCTCCAGACCCAGAAACGAGGCGACTTCACGAATCGCCCTAATTTAAATCATCATCGAGTCGCAAGCACATAATTCCTTTATCTACTGCTGGCTCGCTCCAGTTGCTACGTTTCTAAACGCGGGCGCTTTTGTTCTGCAATTTAACACTTTTCTACGTCTCAGGTACTAGTTCAAAATATGGCTGTAGTTCATTACGATAATCCCTACACTTCTGTAATATGGAATTAAGATAAAGAAAGGAGGAAACAAAGTGAAGAAATTTCTATTATTTCTAGCAGGGTTAGCTGCATTGATCGTATTAGTAGCAAACTTGGGACCAATGGTGTTTTTAGGTTTAGGAATATGGCTACTTTACATTATCTTTAAACAATTTATGAAAAGTGACTCAACAATTGGAAAGATTGGTTGGGTTATCTTAGGGCTGATTGTGTTAAGCATCACTATTTCAAATATGTTTGCATTAATAGGTGTTGTGGCAGCAATTGGACTTTACTTTATATATAAAAGCTGGAAAAAAGAAGACCATGAACCAATCGTTCATGAAGTTCAATCAGATGACCCATTTACTAATTTTGAGCGTGAATGGGCTGAAATAAATCATCACTAAAAAAGGAGAGCATGAAAAATGACAAATATATTTACACGTATTAAAGATTCTGTAACGAGTGATCTTCATAACCTTATGGATCAGAAGGAACAAAAGAATCCAATTGCAGCATTAAATCATTACTTACGTCAAAGTGAACAGGAAAAAGAAAAAGTGCGAAAGCTTGTGGAAAGACAATATAAGTTAAAGGATGAGTTTACAAAAGAGTATCAGATGGCTAATGACCTAGCTGAAAAACGTCTAAAACAAGCAGAAATTGCTGAGAAAGCAGGAGAAGAGCAAATGCATGCATTTGCAGTGAGGGAACACGAAGAATATCAAGCTCGTGCAGAGCGATTGAAAGCATCACGTGATGAGGCGGAACAAGAATTAGACACCTTAGAGCAGAAGTATGAAGATATGAAGCATAAGCTAAAAGATATGCATCTACGCAGGATGGAGCTAATGGGTCGAGAAAATGTTGCACGTGCCAACCATCAGATGAACAAAGTGGTAGACGAAACATCCGATAAACCTTTTTCTAAATTTGCGGAGATGGAAAGATACATCGAAGGACTCGAGTATCGAGTTAATAATTCATACTATCGTAGTACATTTGATAACAAAATAGCCAAACTAGAACAAGAAATGAAAGAAAAGGAGCAAGTATAAATAAGTATCACTAAAGTGGGCAGGTGCCGTTCCTATTAAACCATCGAGATATCACACTTTCTCTTCGTCAGCAATTAAAAAAATGATATACTATACAGGCGCACGTGGATGCGCCTGTTTTACATAATAAAGAAGGGAGGCTTACTTCATGTTTCAACGATTAACAACGGACACTCTAAATTGGATATTGATCATTGGAGTAATCCTCTTTATTATTGAGCTCACATTTTTCCATGGCGGAATGCTAATTCCAGCTTTATTTTTTGCCTTGCTTATTTATATTGGAAGGAAAAAGTTCCACAGTCTATGGGGAAAGGTAATCTTTTGGAGCGGTATGGTTGGTATTATTTTTGCGATTCTTAATATGCTTGCGGTAAGGTTCTTAATTATTGCCGCTATCGTTTTGTTTGTGGTTAACTATAGCAAATCCAAAAAAGCAGCGGAAGTTCTGAGACCTTCCATAATGGGGAATCAGCATAAGGCGAATGAAACAATTATAAGTAAGCAACCATTATTAGACCATAAACTATTTGATGACCAACGAACAGAGGAAACAGCCTATCAATGGAAAGATGTTAATATTCATGGTGCATTTGGTGATCGGATTATTGACTTAAGTAATACAGTACTTCCTAAAGACACAGCAGTTATCTCTATACGTCACTTGGTTGGTAACTTGGAAATTTATGTTCCTTATGATGTTGAAGTAAGTATACACCATAGTTCCGTATTCGGACGCGCGCATATATTGGGACATTACCATGAAAAATTGATGAATCAATCTTTGCTTTATCAAACGAAAGATTATGATACCGTTGTTCCACGTGTGAAAATTGTTACCTCATTATTGTCTGGTGATATTGAGGTGAAGCGAATATGAATATGATTTTGCGTCATATTGTTACTGCTGTTATGTTTAGTATTTTACTATCAATTGCAATGGTTGGGTTAACACTTGTCGCGTTCGTCAATGATTGGAGCCGTATTGTAGATCAAAAATTAGGTGATGTATCGTTCGTGCTAGTTATTTTTGTTATATCTGTTGCTGCGGGATTGATTATTGGGACAGTAACTGGATATTATTGGAGACAACGAATTCATCACGTAGAAAGACAACTGGATGAAATCATTAAAGGTCAAAAACTAACCCTTGATATAGATGCGTATAAAGATTTAGAAGACATTCACCGGTATATGGGACAAATACAAAATAAAATTAGGGCTCAGACAGAACAAGCGCAGCGATTAGCAACAGAAAGAGCTACTGAACGCGAACAAAGCTTACAAGAAATTGTTGTTCAGGAGCGTAATCGCTTAGCAAGAGAATTACATGATTCGGTCAGTCAACAGTTATTTGCTGCTTCCATGATGATGTCGGCTATCAATGAAACAAACCCTCCTAAGGATACTGTAATGAAAAAGCAGCTGCGAATGGTGGAAAACATGATTCATCAATCTCAGTTAGAGATGCGGGCATTACTGCTACATCTTCGGCCAGTTGCCTTGAAGGGGAAATCCCTACAAGCTGGTGCAGAAGAATTATTGCTTGAATTAACACAAAAAGTTCCAATGGATATTACTTGGAACGTTGAGGCGTTTACTGTAGATAAAGGTGTAGAGGACCAATTGTTTCGTATCCTTCAGGAAGCAGTGTCAAATACGCTGCGACATGCAAAAGCAACTACATTACAAGTAATGCTTGTTGAAAGAGATGAAAACGTAATTTTACGAGTAACAGATAACGGTATTGGTTTTGTTATGGAAAAAATAAAGACGGGCTCTTACGGCTTACAGAATATGCAAGAACGTGCGTATGAGGTAGGTGGGAGCTTCAAGGTAATTAGTCTCCCAGATGAAGGTACACGAATAGAAGTAAAGGTACCGAATCTAGGAAAGGAGGATTAGAATAATGATTAACGTTTTATTTGCTGATGATCATGAAATGGTTCGAATTGGAGTCACTTCCTATTTATCCGCTCAACCTGATATTAAAGTTATTGCAGAAGCTGATGATGGTGAGAAAGCTGTAGAACTTGCATTAGAATTAAGACCAGATATTATCTTAATGGATCTAGTCATGAAAGATATGGATGGAATTGAAGCAACAAAATTAATTATGGAACAATGGCCAAACGCAAAGATTATTATTGTGACTAGCTTCTTAGATGATGAAAAGGTCTATCCGGCATTGGAAGCTGGTGCTACTAGTTATATGTTGAAAACATCCAAGGCTGAAGAAATTGCCAAAGCTATTCGTGCTACGTATCAAGGGCAAACGGTACTTGAGCCAGAAGTAACTGGAAAGATTATGAACCGCATGCGTACACCGCAAGTGGAATTACATGAACAGTTAACAGAAAGAGAGAAAGAAATTTTACTCCTATTGGCTCAAGGTAAAACAAATCAGGAAATAGCTGATGAGTTATTCATTTCTTTAAAAACAGTAAAGGTACATGTAAGTAATCTACTAGGTAAACTGGAGGTACAGGATCGTACTCAGGCAGTTATCTATGCATTTAAGCATCATCTAGTGGAATAACATAACTAGATGATGCTTAAAAGAAGACGCAAATGATAGGTCATACATATAGCTATCATATTCTATTTTCCCATGACATTTGATCAGCCTTCTCGTGAGTAGACCAATTCCTTTGCAAACTCCTCACGGTTGTTCTGATCACTAGAGTCATGTATTTTCCAGTTGCTTCGAAGTGGAAAAAGTAGTTCCAAGCGCTATATTATTTGTCTTTGCACGGCCGATCTAATTGTTTAACTTTTGATTACGCTCAAAATAACGATCAGCTAGTTGGTAAATAGATATTAATTCATAAATAATAATAAGTTCTGGAGGAAAAGTGGTGGCGTCGTAGTCATGTTTATTTTTTGACAGACCATTTTCTTCCCAAAACATTTCACTTAATTGTTTCAAACATTGTTGATGCTTTTGTGATTCAAACTGTTTCGCATGTGAAAATCCTTCCACGAGTTCGTCTACTGCATGTAAAATAATCCTTCGTTCGTTTTCTCCCCACATTCTAAAGTTCTTTGGAGTATGGAGTACATTATCTGTATGGTAATGAATAAGCCTTAAACATATCAGCTGTTTTTCTATTATCTTAAAGTAATTTCTCTCGCTATCAGCAAGTGGATGGAATTTCGATTCATCTTTTTGAAAGCGAATGAGTGTCTCAGTCAGCTGTATTTTTTTGTATACTTGATCTGCTGGGTTAATAGTGATTGGTGACTTATCAACATCGACCATGCATTGAAAAACTTTTGCGATCATATCTCCTGTCTGTTTACGAATGCTCTCCATATTTACTGTAATATTTTTTGTGTAATCAGGTGGTAAAACAAACATGTTCACTCCTGTGGAAACTAATAGGCCAAGGGTCGTAGTTCCTAAACGAATCAAGAATGATATAAAGTAATTGCTATGAATAACTTCAACCATTGCTACAGCAGTGAGTGTTGCTACTAAAAGCCCAGCATGTAGTTTTAGCTTAAAACAAGTAACGATCGTAAATGTTGCGGCTAGTGCGTATGTTAAGGGAGAGTTTCCGAATAAGAATATAAAAAATACCGAATATGCAGAACCAATTGCAGAAGCTGGAAATCGAATAATTCCCTTACGAATAGAATCAGAAACAGTGGGTTCTATTGTTACAATTGCTGTAATAACTGCAAATACAGCCGGGATATTTAGTAATGAGCAAATCCAAGCAGTTATGAATACAGCAACTCCAGTTTTAACCACTCTACTCCCAATAAAATGAAATCGTTTCACCATCGTCATCTCCTAAGCTGTCTTAACCTAAATCACTTATCCATCATCTATTCTCCAACAACGAAAAAATTTTTTCAACTAAGTTTAAAAAAGGGGTTGCAATTTTTCAAATATTACCATAAACTGTTTTATAACAAAATACAAAAAATAAAATTGTTATATAAAAGGAGGTTCTTAAATTGATGAATAGTGAAACAGCAAGATGTCCAGATTGTGGAGAGAAGATGAAGACTAATGGATATATACAGGAATGTGATTATTGTCTATCTAAAAAGGAGGACTAATTTTTTTATATGCTCTGTTATATAATAAATAAATATGTATTATAACAATAATTGTTGCCAAATAGTCATACAGATTAGATTTTACCCGCATATAACTGGCAGTAAGCTCTCCACATCAAGTAATAGAAACCAATAATGGTAAGTGTGGGATCAACTGCCAGTAAATGTCCGATTGGTTTAAGGGCCTTTAGGTCATATCCTTTTGGTGCTAACAAGAGGGGGAAAACCAAACCCTAACAGATTGAAGTTTCACTATATCGTAGTTGATTTTAAAGGAGGATTATGATGACAAATAGTAGAGCAGAAATAATTAAAGAAGAATGGGAAAATAATCAACGGTGGTCAGGAGTAGAACGACCATATACTGCTAATGATGTTATTCGATTAAGGGGTTCAATTGACCTCAACTACTCACTAGCAGAATTAGGTTCACGTAAGCTATGGAAACTGTTGCATACAGAAAAATATATTCATGCATTAGGGGCATTAACTGGAAACCAAGCTGTTCAACAAGTTAAAGCAGGTTTGAAAGCCATTTATCTCAGTGGCTGGCAGGTAGCTGCAGACGCAAATATGGCAGGGCAAATGTATCCAGATCAGAGCCTGTATCCTGTGAATAGTGTACCGAATGTGGTAAAACGGATTAATCAAGCACTTCAACGAGCTGATCAAATTTATTTTTCAGAAGGGAAGCAAACAATTGATTGGTATGCTCCAATTATCGCTGATGCAGAGGCTGGATTTGGGGGACAATTAAATGTCTATGAATTAATGAAATCTATGATTGAAGCCGGGGCATCAGCAGTTCATTTTGAAGATCAGTTATCATCAGAGAAGAAATGTGGTCATTTAGGTGGTAAAGTACTGTTACCAACACAGACTGCAGTACGGAATCTAATTGCTGCTAGATTGGCCGCAGATGTAATGGGAACACCTACTATTATAATTGCTAGAACAGATGCAAACGCAGCTAACTTAATTACAAGTGATGTTGATCCATATGATGCTAGTTTTATTACTGGAGAGCGAACGACAGAGGGATTTTATAAAACGAAAGCAGGAATTGAGCAAGCCATTGCCCGCGGTCTAGCATATGCACCATATGCAGATCTAGTATGGTGTGAGACATCAGAACCAAACTTGGAGGAAGCAAGCATGTTTGCTGAAGCTATTCGTGCAAAGTACCCAAATCAATTACTAGCTTATAATTGCTCACCATCATTTAATTGGAAGAAAAAGTTATCGGATGACGAAATTTCTACTTTTCAAGAAAAATTAGGGGAATTAGGCTACAAATTTCAATTTGTTACATTAGCAGGGTTTCATGCTCTTAACTATAGTATGTTTGAACTGTCTAGAAAATATAAAGATGAGGGAATGAAGGCCTACTCCGAATTGCAGCAAGGAGAATTTGCTAGTGAGCAATTTGGTTATAGTGCCACACGTCATCAACGCGAAGTGGGAACAGGCTATTTTGATGAAGTAGCACAAATAATATCTGGTGGTAGTTTCTCAACGGGTGCACTAAAGGGGTCGACAGAAGAGGAACAATTTACATCTTCTTTTTGAAGAAAATTAACTTGGGTTAAGGCGTTCATTCTACATCGAATGAACGCCTTTTTTAATGGAAAAAGAGGTTTTATGTCACATTTGAAACATAATTGTAATATTACTATAATATGTGTGCAATTTTTAACTGTTATACTACTAATTGCCTAAGTTAATAGGATACATAATCTAGTCTAGTTTCACATTACTGCATAATACCATCAAAAGAATTACAAAATATACATATTTTATTTGCAGACGTGATAAAAAGAAGTGGGGGAGAAAGGTGAAGAAATCAATCGTAACAGTAGCGACTGTGACAGTCGTCGGTTTAAGTAGTGCATTTGCAATGGATGCACATGCGGAAACGATGGATGACCTCAAGAATAAACAGTCTGAAATTCAAGATAATCGTGATGAAATTAAAGCAAATCTATCAGAAGCAGAAGCGAAAATTGCAGATGTTTTAATAGAATTAGAAGATTTAAATAAAGAGATAAAAAACGTTAATCATGCGCTTAAAGAAAATCAAAAAATGATGGATAAGACAGAAAGCGATATTGCTAAAAAAGAAAAAGAAGTACAAGCTTTAGAGGATGAAATTGTTCAACTTGAGGAAGCTATTGAGAAACGTTACAACATTTTAAAAGAGCGTGTAGTTTCTTATCAACAGAGTGGTGGAAATGTTAGCTATTTAGAAGTTATTTTTGGTTCTAAAAGCTTTAGTGACTTTATTAGCCGTGTATCTGCTGTGAATAAAATATCCGACTCAGATACCCAGTTGATGGAAAAACAAGAGAAAGATAAAAAAGAAGTAGAAGAAAAACAGGATAAAGTATTAGCTAAGCTTGAAGAGCTTAAGGATATGAAGGTTGAATTAAAAGGTGTACAAGCAACCATTAATGAGCAAAAACGAGAAAATGAAAATAAAAAAGAAGCATTAAAAAATAAGAAACAGGATCTTGTAGCATTAAAAGAAGAGCTTCAAGTAAAAGATAGTAATCTAGCTTCTTTAGAAAATGAAGTGAAACAAAGTATTGCTCAGCAACAAAGACCA
The DNA here is from genome assembly GCF_947495635.1 of uncultured Virgibacillus sp. Lineage (NCBI taxonomy): Bacteria > Bacillati > Bacillota > Bacilli > Caryophanales > Bacillaceae > Virgibacillus > uncultured Virgibacillus sp. The sequence goes on from NZ_CANMAB010000038.1 coordinate 26,714, forward strand.
ACTGTTTCTTCTTCAAACTCAAATTCAAGTTCAGCTGGAAAGCTTCAAACATTAAGCAGTAGCGGTTCATCATCTAAACCATCTGTATCTTCTGGAGGCGGTGGCATTAGTACAGCAATTAATGCTGGCTATCAATATCTTGGTGTACCATATGTATGGGGAGGTAAAGGACCAAGCGGATTTGATTGTTCAGGATTTGTATCTTGGGCATTTGGTCAAGCAGGATATTCTATTCCTTCAACGACATCTTCCCTTGCCGGAACTGGTACAAAAGTATCCTATAGCAATATTCAACCAGGTGACCTCGTATTCTTTAATACGTATAAAACAAATGGACATGTTGGAATTTATGTTGGCGGTGGCAAGTTTATCGGAGCTCAAAATTCAACTGGTCTAGCTGTAGCTGATATGAGTACTGGGTATTGGAAAAATCATTTTAAAGGTCATGTACGTCGTGTACGATAATAGATAGTATTTAAAAGAGTCTGGAAAAAGTAAATAAGAAGCAATCAAAAACGAGCGATGATTAGTTGATGAAATTAATTATCGTTCGTTTTTTTGATTAGAATCATTCATTTAGCAGCTGAAATAAGCGAGACTCTTTGAAAACGAGAGCTTTTGTTTGCAATATATTGCTCTGAAGCCTTCCTATCCTGTGGAGAGTTAGTATAATTCATGTTACGACGATTATAAGCTTGTCTGATGGAAGTAAGTTTTGCAGTCCAAATGCTTAGTTTCTTTTGAGGGTATTGAGCTGGAAATTTGAGGTTTAGTTAAAAAATAAAAGGGGTATAATAAAATGTGCCTCTTTACGTTCCGTATCCCGTAAATGGTACATAAAACTTATAGAAAGGATCTGTTATGAATAAAAATAGCGCATTCAAAAATCCCGTTTTCTATGTATCTGCCATCATTGTATTTTTACTAGTAATTATTGGTGCTACAATGCCAAAGAAGTTCGGGGATGTAGCAGGAAAGTTATTTGATTTTACGACGATAAACTTTGGTTGGTTCTATTTATTAGCGGTTTTTGTTTTTATACTGTTCTTAATTGGAATTTCGTTCAGTAAATATGGAAAAATACGTCTAGGTGCCTCTGATTCGAAACCAGAGTATTCCTTCTTTACTTGGATTGGAATGTTATTTTCAGCAGGATTTGGTGCTGGGTTAGTCTTTTGGGGTGTGGCAGAACCAATGAGTCATTTCTTCGATACACCATTTCCAGAATTAGAATCCATGACGGAAGAGTCTGCAAGAGTTGCAATGGGATATGCTTTCTTCCATTGGGGGATTAGCCAATGGTCAGTCTTCGCTGTTGTTGGATTAGTAATTGCGTACCTTCAATTCAAGAAAAAAGAAAGGGGCTTAATCTCTACATCTATTCAACCAATTGTTGGTAAGAATAAGATGGTTGGTAATACGATTGACTCCCTTGCGGTTATTGCTACGGTAATGGGGGTTGCAACCTCTTTAGGATTAGGAATCTTACAAATGAATGGAGGACTAAAATCTGTATTTAATGTACCGACGTCAATATGGGTTCAAATGGCTATAGCTGGGGTTATGTTAATTACATATTTAATTTCATCCAGTACTGGATTAGATAAGGGAATTAAATGGTTAAGTAATATCAATTTAGGCTTATGTCTCTTATTATTAGTTTTTGTATTATTAGCAGGACCAACAGTATTTATTTTCAATACATTTGTATTGGGTTTAGGAGATTATTTCACAAACTTTGTCCAATATAGTTTACGACTAACGCCTTATTCAGGTGAAACATGGGTGAGAGAGTGGACGATATTTTACTGGGCTTGGTCAACAGCATGGTCACCATTTGTTGGAGCATTTGTTGCTCGCGTATCACGAGGAAGATCAATTCGAGAATACGTTATAGGTGTATTAGTAGTATCCCCTGCAATTGCTTGTATATGGATTGCTGCGTTTGGTGGAACAGCACTTTACAATGATCTATTTAATGGTAGTTCCATTGCAGAAGCAGTGAATGCTGATGTCGCAGTAGCTTTATTTGAAACCTATCAGCATTTGCCATTTACAACGGTATTATCATTGTTGTCAATCTTTTTAATCTTTACATTCCTGGTTACGTCTGCTGATTCTGCGACATATATTTTAGGGTCAATGACATCGAGAGGGAGCTTAAATCCTACTTTAGTAACAAAAATTGTATGGGGTGTGCTCATTACGGCGATTGCTGTAGTTTTACTATTGGCAGGTGGTCTTCAAGCCTTACAAACTGCTTCGTTAATCTCGGCACTGCCATTTACTGTGATTTTATTATTCATGGTAGTTACCTTTTTGCGAATGATTAAAAAAGATTATAAAAAATAGTTAGTAACATAGCTTGAATGCTTGTCTGTTGTTGTGCAGTACTACAATAACACACTTCGCTGATTAGTGTTTAAAAGCATAGTCAATTGTTTAGAACTAGCAAAAGGCCGAACGGTTTCGAATGATCGTTTGGCTCTTACTTTAATTATCTCCTTTGCTTGCTTCTAGTCACTTTCTACACATACATAAGAATAGACGATAGGATACGAATAGGGTAAAATAAAAGCTATTAGAGAGGGAGGTGATTCACGTGGGAAGGCCATAGGATTAGTGGTTATGTTGACAGGTGATTCACCTGCTAACGGATAAGGTATAAATAAATTATTATGCAGGAGGTGGAATCCTTGTATCTAATGATACAAGGATTATAATTGGAAATTGTAAACTTATTATTGGTTGCTATATTGATTATGCTGACCGCATTCTTTGTAGCAACCGAATTTGCAATCGTTAAAGTTCGTTCAACTCGGATAGATCATTTAATTGCTGAAGGGAATAAAAAGGCGATTCATGCAAAAAAGCTTATCGATAATTTAGATGCCTATTTATCTGCTTGTCAATTAGGAATTACCGTAACGGCATTAGGATTAGGGTGGCTAGGTGAACCAACCCTGGAAAGAATTCTTCATCCCGTGTTTGACAGTATAGGAATGAATGAAACAATTGCTTCTATAGTATCATTTGCTATAGCCTTTTTGTTAATCACGTATTTACATGTTGTAATTGGCGAATTAGCACCAAAGACAATTGCCATTCAAAAGGCAGAGGCAGTAACGTTATATCTTGCTAGACCGCTTATCTTCTTTTATAAAATAATGTATCCGTTTATTTGGCTGTTAAATGGCTCAGCCCGGCTTTTTATTCAATTATTTGGATTTAAACCTGTGAAGGAGCATGAAATTGCACATACGGAAGAGGAATTACGTTTAATTCTTTCGGAAAGTTATAAAAGTGGAAAAATCAATCAATCTGAAATGATGTATGTAAACAATGTTTTTGAGTTTGATGAACAACTTGCAAAAAACATTATGACTCCGCGGACTGAGATTCTTTGTTTTTATAAAGATGATAGTTTTGATGTAAATCTTGAAGTTATTCAAGAAGGACAATTTACCAGATACCCTGTAGCTGATGGGGATAAAGATACGATTATTGGTCTCGTCAATATAAAAGCCTTATTCACAGGTCGTCTAGAAGAGGAAAAGCCGATATTGATTGAAGAATTTATCCGACCAATCCTTCATGTTTCAGAGGCTACACCAATTAAGCAGCTTTTGTTAAAAATGCAAAAGGAACGAATCCATATGGCCATTGTTAATGATGAATATGGTGGCACAGCTGGTTTAATTACTGTAGAAGATATATTAGAAGAAATTGTTGGCGAGATACGAGATGAATTTGATCTCCATGAAAAACCAATGATAGAAAACGTTGATCATAAGAATAAGATCGTCTCAGGTAAATTACAACTAGATGAAGTAAATCAATTAATCGGTACTAATCTGGAAGATGAAGAAATTGATACGATCGGTGGCTGGATTTTTATGAAGAATTTAGATGCTACAAAAGGAACAATTATTGATCATGAAGGATTTCAATTTACTGTCGAAGAAATGGATGGATATCAAATAAAAGAGGTAAGGATTACGAAAAAGTAAGTTCTAGTGATGCCTTGCTATAAGGGTTGACACACTTATATAGACTGTATATAATCTAAATGAATTGCATAGCGATTTCCTAGGGTTCCGCAATTGTTTTCAATTGGTCTGGTCCGAGAGGAAATGCACGTTATACGTGTACACGGAGGGATAAAAGCCCGGGAGGATATCTTACGTATGGATATCTTTCCGGTTTTTTTAATGGAGTTTGAGCTACAATTGGGTACTCTAAAAGTTGTGAGGTGGTATAAATGAATAAAAATTGGATAATTATTTTGGTGGCTGGATTATTTGAAATTGGTTGGGTGATTGGTTTAAAGCATTCTTACAATTTATTTACTTGGTTATTAACGGTGTTTGCAATTTATATAAGTATGCATTTGCTTATTATTGCTTCCCGAAAGCTTCCAATTGGAACCAGTTATGCAGTATTTACAGGCATTGGTACAGCTGGGACTGTTATTGCCGAAATTGTATTGTTTGATGAGCCTTTTCGTATGATAAAAATCGTATTCATAATGGTTCTGTTGATTGGTGTGCTTGGCTTAAAAATGGTCACTAACACGGATGAAAGAGAAGAGGTGTAAGAAGTGAATTGGCTATTTTTAATTATTGCGGGAGTGAGTGAAGTAATTGGAGTGATGGGGATAAATAAAATAAATCATCAACGCAGTCTAGCTTCCTTCATTTGGCTTATTGGCGGATTTGTCACAAGCTTTGCTTGTTTAAGCATAGCAATGAGGATAATTCCAATGAGCACTGCTTATGCTGTTTGGACAGGAATCGGTACAGTAGGTAGTGCTTTAGCTGGGATGTTATTCTTTCATGAGTCTAGAGACTGGAAGAGGCTCCTATTTATCAGTATGATTCTAACTGCTGCTATTGGTTTAAAGCTAATCTCTTAGATATGTTTACACGCTATTATAATCGGTTAAACAATACTAAGTAACGTTGAAAACTAACGTAAAGGAGTGCCGATGTGATGGATTTAAATCATGAAATAAAGCAGTTAGAAGCCGTTCATAGAGAAGGATCGGATAAGGTATTTACCATGTACTTAAATACTGATCCCTCTGATCCTGAGCAACAGGGGGGAGAATGGAAAATACAATTCAAAAATGGCATGCGTAATTTTGAACAATATTTAGAGGAAGCCAATAACAAGGAAGAACTTAAAAGCTTTCAACTTGTAAAGCAAAAAGTAGAAAAATTTATTCGCGGAAATGAACAGGAATTTCGTAAGGGCGTTATTGTTTTTGCAACAGCTGATGAAGAAGTTTGGTTTGCTGCACGTGTCCAATTGAGATTAGAGACCGCGTTCTTTTGGCAGGAAACACCTGTATTAGATCAAGTGAAAAAGCTAAAAAAGGACTATCCAAAAGCAGGTATCATTCTTGTGCAGCAAAATGAAGTAAAGTTTATAGAGTCCTACTTAAATGAAATTAATGAAACAAAATCGTTTGAATTAGATCTAGAGACGGATAACTGGCGAGAAAAGACTGCAATGGGTCCAGGTAATCCATCTATTCAGAAAGATAATTTGCAATCCCGATATGAGGCAAATAAACATCGATGGTACAAAAAGATCGCACCAATGTTGGATAAGCACGCTAAAAACAATGATTGGGAAAAAATATATGTGATCGGTGAACCTGGATCTTCGCAGTCTTTAGCAGAGCAAATGAATAAGTCGATTGATCGAATTATTCAGAAAAACATGCTTGATCATGAGGAATCAAAAATACTTCAGGAAGTTTTTGGATAAAATAAATGGACTTTATGGTTAAATGATTAGAGCAGTTTAAGCAACGAAAATAGATGAATGACCGTGAGAAGGAGTAATAGGCAATATATTTTATAACGCGAGCTTTCGTCGAGTATGGCGAATGAAGGAAAAACCACGGTGCCATTCATGCATCGTGGGATTTTTTGTAGTAAGTTAAGAAAGTATAAAATCAGTGTAATGACTGCGTTAAGCCAAGTAGTTATTTTGAAATGTTAGATGTATATTGGCAATGCTCCGACGAATTACTTCGCTTTCCGCGGGCACGGCCTCAACTAACTTTGCAAAGAAGAAC
>NZ_CANMAB010000039.1:0-32534 GCF_947495635.1 uncultured Virgibacillus sp.
TTCTTCTTTGCAAAGTTAGTTGAGGCCGTGCCCACGGAAAGCGAAGTAATTAGTCGGAGCATTGCCAATATACATCATAATTTCAAAATAACTACTTGGCTTAACGCAGTCATTGCACTGATTTTATACTTTCTTATCTTTTAACAAAAGACTGACATTTTTCATTGTCAGTCTTTTATTAAAATCATATCATATGTTGTGGCTCGCTCACTGATCTAATACATCCATAATTCGTTGTAAGTCTTCATCATTATAAAACTCAATTTCAATTTTACCTTTTCGTTTACCGCGCTGAATGGAAACTGCTGTACCCAGCCTATTTCTTAAGTATGATTCTCTCTCCTGAAGGAAAATATCCTTCTTAGGCTTTTCTTTCTTCTTCACCGGTTTTTCATTTAACTGAATAATTAACTTCTCTACTTGTCTAACATTCAGCTTCTCTCTCCGTATCTTTTGAATCAGTGCTTGCAGTTTAGTTTTATCTTTCAGACCTAATAAGGCTCGTCCATGACCCATTGAAAGCTCCCCGTTGTTAATACAAGCTATCACCTGATCTGGTAAGGAAAGTAACCGAACGATATTGGCAATATGTGAGCGACTCTTTCCTAACCTCCTTGATAGCTCTTCTTGGGTAATCCTTAATTCATTCATTAAGTTGGCGTATGCATGCGCCTCTTCAATCGGTGTTAAATCTTCTCTTTGAAGATTTTCTAATAGGGCAAGCTCCATCATTTTTTCATCCGATAATTCTTTAATGACGACAGGAAGTTTTTCTAAACCAGCCTCTTTAGCAGCACGGTATCTTCGTTCACCAACAACTATTTCATATCCTTTAATACTTTTACGTACTATGAGTGGTTGAATGATTCCATATTCTAGTATCGATTCTTTTAACTCCTCAATAGCATCTGCATGAAATGTCTTACGTGGTTGATATGGATTTGGTCTACATTCAGTAATGGCTATTTCCTGAATAACATCATCTTCATGCTCTTCAATGTCTGGAAAAAAAGCATTAATACCTTTACCTAACCCTTTCGCCATTGGCCATCACTTCCTTCGCTAATTCAAGGTATACTTCTGCCCCTCTTGATTTTGGATCATAACTTATAATCGGAAGTCCATGGCTAGGAGCTTCACCCAACCTCACATTTCTAGGAACAATCGTTTGATACACCTTATCCTGAAAATATTTTTTAACTTCCTCAATTACCTGAAGACCCAAATTCGTTCTTGCATCTAACATCGTCAACAGTACCCCTTCTATCATAAGTGACTTATTTAAGTGCTTTTGGACTAGTCGAATGGTATTCAATAACTGACTTAGCCCCTCCAAAGCATAATATTCACATTGTACTGGAATAATTACCGTATCTGAAGCAGTTAATGCATTTAATGTTAATAAGCCTAAAGAAGGCGGGCAATCTATAATGATATAATCATACTTTTCTTTCAAGTTTTCTAATGATTTCTTTAATCTTATTTCCCTAGAAATTGTTGGTACAAGTTCAATTTCTGCACCAGCAAGCTGAATGGTAGCAGGTATGATATCTAAGTTGTCTACATTTGTTGGAATACAAACTTCCTCAGCTGGTAGATCTTCTACTAGTACATTATAGATACAGTTTTTCACATCTGCTTTATTAACCCCTGTACCACTTGTTGCATTTCCCTGGGGATCTACATCAACAAGAAGTACATTGTTGCCCAAATGTGCAAGACAAGCACTTAAATTCACCGATGAAGTTGTTTTTCCTACGCCACCTTTTTGATTTGCGATGGACATTATTTTTCCCATGTTGACACCTACCCTAAAACTATATACTTTCTATTTTATCACTTTTTTTATGCAATGGGCGACTTATTTATGTTTTGTTTCTATTTCATAATCCAAAATTGCACCATTTTCCGTGTTTTAACTATTCATGTGCAAAATACCCATCTTTTTTGTAAAAGATGGGCTGTACATGTAATTATTTCAATGTATAATAGCTTTACTTCTTTTTAGGTATTTTTATTGTGATTTGGTAGTAATCGTCTAAATCCTGTTCATCTGATTCAACTTCTACTCCCGTATCTGACACCATATTTAAAGACTGTCTAATGGTGTTCATTGCAATTCGAATATCCTTATTGAATCCTTTTCTCTTTGGCGCTTTCTTTTTCGTTATAGATTGTTGCTCATTTAATTTTTTAATTCGATCTTCTGTTTGTTTAACATTTAGGTCATTATCCAAAATATCTTGTAATAATTTAATCTGCTTTTCTTCATCTTTTAATTTAATGAGTGCGCGTGCATGTCTTTCTGTGATGTATTTACCCAATAATGCCTCTTGTACGGGCTGTGGCAATTTTAATAAACGAAGCTTATTAGCAATTGTAGATTGATTCTTGCCTAAACGTTGTGCTAATGCTTCCTGCGTTAATGAATGTATTTCCAATAGTCTAGCGTAAGCAGTTGCCTCTTCTATAACTGTTAATTCCTCTCGTTGCAAGTTCTCAATTAATGCTACGGAGGCAGTTTCAGCATCTGTCATTTCACGAATGATAGCTGAGATGTATTCCCATCCCAATGATTGCACTGCTCTCCATCTGCGTTCCCCAGCTATTAACTCATATTTTTCTTCCTCGCCATCCACCTCTAACTTACGTACGACGATTGGTTGAATCATTCCATGCGTATGAATTGTCTGTGCGAGTTCTTTTATTTTTTCTTCACTAAAAATCGATCTTGGTTGAAATCGATTGGCCTCTATATGATTGATAGGAATCTGAATAACTTCATCAGGATGAAACGATTCCATTTCAGCATCTGAATCCGCTTCAGATTTATCACCTATTCCAAAAAATCGGTTAAAGGGCTTCACCATAATCCCACACCACCTCTATTGTACTTGATATGCTTATCTATGTATAAAATATAAAATGTTTCACGTGAAACATTTTATATGAATCTATCATTATTATAGCACAGGAAAAGGTATTCATAAGAAAAGCGCGGGGCAACTTGACTACTCCCAACATGCCTTTACAAATCTTTTATTTCCTTAAGGAAAGTGCTAAAGACCTATAAAAAAGGCAGTAAATCTAGACATTTCATCACTTATACGTTCATATCGCTTAAGAAAAAACGCTGCAGCAAAAATGCTACTGCGCTTGTATAAAAACTACACACCCATGTACATGTTGCTGGATGATAGTGCATCAGCTTATATTTTATCACATTTTTTAACCAAAGAATATCCAATCAGCCTATTTTAAAAATAATGCTTTGATCGCTAAAATTCATACATGCAAGTAATGATAGCTTATTCAATTGGCTCTTTGTTTGGTAAGCCAGCTTTTCTTGGATACTTCTTAGGTGTTTTTCTTACTTTTTTAATCTCTATAATAGATCGTTCGCTAGCTTCTTCAGGCAAAGCAAATGTGTATGTATGCATTAATTTTCCACCTAATAACTCAACTGCCGATTTTGCTTGTCCTACTTCATCCTTTGCCTTTAATCCCTTCATAGCAAGAAAAACTCCATGCTTTTTAGTTAATGGTAAACACAATTCACATAGCACGGACATACGGGCGACAGCTCTTGCTGTTACTATATCAAACGATTCTCGAAATTGGTTCTTCCCGAAATTCTCGGCACGATCATGATAAAAAGCAACGTTATCTAATGCTAACTCCGTTGCTAAGTGATTTAAAAAGCCGATACGTTTTTTTAATGAATCCACAATCGTTACTTTAAGCTGCGGAAAACATATCTTTAAAGGAATACTGGGAAATCCTGCCCCTGCTCCGACATCACAGATAGTTAAGTCTGTAGTGAAATCATAATAAAAGGCCGCACTTATGGAATCATAAAAATGCTTTAAGTAGACATCCTTTTCTTCTGTTAAACCAGTAAGATTTATTTTTTCATTCCATTCAACTAACGTACGATAATAGATAGCAAATTGTTCCTGCTGCTGTTGATTTAGATCGATTCCTTTTATCCTTAAAGCTTGTACAAATTGTTCTGGGTTCATACCGTTTAACTCCTTATGTAGAGGGTGTTACAGAAAGGAATAACAGCTGTATACCTTTCTGTAACCTGAAATATCCTAAACACTCCTGCATCAGTCCACTGTCAGTCAAATACTAATTCGCCAAACGAGCGATATTTCCTTGTTCAATATATACGATTAAAATGGATATATCTGCAGGATTGACCCCTGAAATTCGTGACGCTTGACCTACGGATAGTGGTCTTACCTTTTTAAGCTTTTCTTTTGCTTCTGTAGCTATTCCACTAATATCATCATAATCAATATCTACTGGAATTTTCTTATCTTCCATCTTAAGCATACGCTCTACTTGTTCATTTGCTTTTTTGATATAGCCTTCATATTTTATTTGAATACCGACCTGTTCCGTTACTTCAGCGGATAATTTGGGATCTGCTTGGATAATAGATGCTAATAAATCATAGGATAATTCTGGACGCTTCAATAAATCATAAGCTTTTATAGCTTCTTTTAGAGGTGTTGCACCTGCTTGCTCAAGCAGGTAGTTTACCTCTTCAGAAGGTTTTATAATTAGCTTGAACAATCGATTTTTCTCTTCTTCTACCAGTCGATTTTTCTCGACAAATTTAGCATAGCGTTCTTCTGAGATAAGACCAAGCTGGTAGCCTAATTCAGTCATTCGTAAATCAGCATTATCATGTCTTAATAATAGACGATATTCCGCACGAGAAGTAAGAAGACGATAGGGCTCATTGGTTCCTTTTGTTACTAAATCATCTATTAGTACACCAATATAAGCTTGGGATCGATCTAGAATAACTGGTTCTTTATCCAATACTTTTGCTGCGGCATTAATTCCTGCCATAATTCCTTGAGCAGCAGCTTCTTCATAACCCGAAGTACCGTTAATTTGACCAGCAGTAAACAATCCAGGAATTTTTTTTGTTTCCAAGGTTGGCCACAGCTGTGTTGGTACAATTGCATCATATTCAATTGCATAGCCTGCGCGCATAATTTCTGCATTCTCTAGTCCTTCTACACTTCTTACCATTTCATGTTGAATGGATTCAGGAAGTGATGTGGAAAGTCCTTGTACATAAACCTCTTCCGTATCTCTTCCTTCTGGTTCTAGGAAAATTTGATGACGAGGTTTATCATTAAATCGAACAATTTTGTCTTCAATAGACGGGCAATAACGAGGACCCGTTCCCCTTTTCATACCAGAATACATGGATGAAAGTGATAGGTTCTCATTAATTATTTCATGTGTAAATTCATTTGTATACGTTAACCAACATGGGATTTGCTCCGTAATATATTCCGTTGTTTCATAAGAAAAACTTTGTGGTTTTTCATCACCTGGTTGGATCTCTGTTTTTGAATAATCAATGGTATGACTATTTACTCTTGGTGGAGTACCTGTTTTAAAGCGAGTAATCTCAAACCCAAGCTCTTCTAAGTTTTCGGATAGCTTAATTGTTGGGCGTTGGTTATTAGGACCACTCTCATACTCCAGATCCCCCATTAAAACTTTCCCACGCATAAACGTACCAGTAGTAATTATAACTGTTTCTGCACTATAAGCAGCATTCGTTTCAGTAATAACACCTTTACATATGCCATTTTCGACAATTAATTGATCTACCATACCTTGACGTAGTGTAAGATTTCTTTCATTTTCAATTATTTGTTTCATTTCTTTTATATATAAAGGCTTATCAGCTTGTGCACGTAAAGCCTGCACAGCTGGTCCTTTCCCAGTATTTAACATACGCATTTGAATATACGTTTTATCAATTACTTTTGCCATAACACCGCCAAGTGCATCTATTTCACGAACCACTATACCTTTAGCAGGTCCGCCTATTGACGGGTTACATGGCATAAAGGCAATCATATCTAGGTTGAGTGTGAGCATTAATGTCTTTGCGCCCATTTTTGCTGCAGCGAGACCTGCTTCTACTCCAGCATGCCCTGCACCAACTACAATCACGTCATAATGACCTGCATCATATGTCATTGGTCTTCATCCTTTCTATATTTTCATTACCAATATCAAAAAAACGATAGTTTTTATTTACTTTCCTAAACAAAATTGTGAAAACAGCTGATCAATTAAACTGTCACTTGCTGTATCACCAATAATTTCTCCTAATAATTCCCATGTTCTTGTAACATCAATTTGAACAATATCCAGAGGCATTTCTAATTTTAGAGCATCGATAGCATCTTCTAATGCACGGCTGGCTTGTTTTAATAACTGAATATGTCGTACATTTGAAACATACGTTAGATCTCCGGTATCAATTTCCCCTTCGAAGAACGTTTTAGAAATCGCATTTTCTAATTCATCTACACCTTCTTCTTCAATTAATGAGGTAGTGACAACTGGTTTATCCTCTGCTAGCACTTTTACCCGCTCTAAATCCAATTTTTGCTCAAGGTCTGTCTTATTAATTATTACAATATAATTAAGTCCCTGTATTGCTGTAAATAATTTTTCGTCTTCCTCTGTTAAATCATCGTTATAGTTCAAAACGAATAAAATCAAATCAGACTCTTTTAATACCTGTCTAGAGCGTTCCACACCAATCTTCTCAACAATATCTTCTGTTTCTCTAATACCTGCTGTATCTACCAAACGTAGTGGAACACCTCTTACGTTTACATACTCTTCAATAATATCCCGTGTTGTCCCTGGTATTTCTGTTACAATGGCCTTATTTTCTTGAACCAGTGTATTCATTAACGAAGACTTACCGACATTTGGTCTACCAATAATAGCCGTTGCTAAGCCTTCTCTTAATATTTTGCCTTGTTTAGCAACCTGTAACAGCTTCTCTATTTCTGCATGAACTTCTTTTGTCTTCTTACGCATCATTTCATGTGACATTTCTTCCACATCATCATATTCAGGATAATCAATATTCACCTCAACATGAGCAACTGTTTCCAATAAATCCTGTCGTAGACGCTCAATTAAAGTAGACAAACGACCATCCATTTGTTTTAGAGCTACCGACATTGCTTTGTCTGTTTTAGCCCGGATTAAATCCATTACCGCCTCAGCTTGAGACAAATCTATTCTGCCATGTAGAAAGGCTCGTTTGGTAAACTCACCAGGCTCTGCTAAACGTGCTCCTTTACTCAATATAATTTCCAGCACACGATTTACAGCAACCATTCCACCATGACAGTTAATTTCAACTACATCTTCACGTGTAAATGTTTTCGGCGCTCGCATCACAGAAACCATTACTTCCTCAGCAATCTCATTTGATTGTGGATCGATAATTTTCCCATAGTTAATAGTATGTGACGCTACCTGCTTTAAATCATTGCCTTTGAATATTTCCGTAGTTATTGAAATTGCTTCAGGACCACTTAATCGGACAATTGCTATCGCCCCTTCACCAATCGGTGTGGATATTGCAGTAATTGTATCTGTTTCCATTGCTCTTCACCTCCAACATAAAGTTATATATATAGAACGTATAATTATTTTTATCGTCACTAACTTAATAGAATATCATACTTTCTAATAAAAATAAAGTTATCCACAACACATCCCCGCTAACCGTGATAAGGTTTATGCACATGTGGATAACTTTATTCGATATACGCTTCCTGCTTCGTGAATTGTACACAATCTGTCAAAATAATGCTACCCTTTTTCAAAAAAAATTCCGCCTAGTTTGGCACTAAGCGGATAATTTTTGATTTATTTCTTACTAGCCATATTAAGGCTGTATTACAATATGACGATGTGGCTCTTTACCATCAGAATATGTCGAAACTTCTTCATTTGCTTGTAGCACACTATGAATAATTTTACGTTCGAAGGCAGGCATTGGCTCCAAAGCTACCTTTTTATTCATGCGGATAGCCTTATCTGCCATTTTTAACGCAAGCGACTCAAGTGTCTCTTTTCTACGTCCCCGATAACCTTCAGCATCTAGTGTCACCGTATAATATTGCTTTCCTTCTTTATTGATAACAAGATGTAGTAAATATTGTAAGGCATTTAAAGTTTGTCCTCTTTTTCCAATAAGTAAAGCTATATTATCACCCTGTACATCATAGGTTACATGATTTTCCTCTACCTTTGTAAAAATCGTAGCATCTATATGCATCTGTTTTATGATTTGCTGTAAATATTTTTCCGTTTCTTCTATCTGATTTTTGACAGTCGATACCTTTACAAAAGCGCGTTTGGACCCGAAAACACCTAGTAACCCTTTTTTTCCTTCATCAATCACGTCGATTTCGACTTGGTCCCTTGTTGTATTTAACTGCTCTAATGCTGATTGGACCGCTTCTTCAACCGTTTGTCCACTAGCAGTTATTTCTCTCACTTTTTGTCTCCTCCATTACTTTTATCAGCCATCATTGGTTTACGGATAAATAGTGTTTGGGCAACCATAAAGATATTCCCTACTACCCAATATAACGCCAATGCTGCTGGGAAGAATATTGCAAAAACACCAATCATAATAGGCATCACATAAAGCATAACCATCATTTGTGGATTTTGAGCGGCTGGACTTCCTGACATCATCAATTTTTGCTGGAACCACGTAGCTGCTGCAGCAATAATCGGTAAAATGAAAAATGGATCCGGCGCACCTAGCTCAAACCACAGAAAACTATGTGTTTTGATGGATTCCGTACGCATAATTGCATGATACATGGCAATTAAAATAGGCATTTGAATAAATATTGGTAAGCACCCTGCAAGCGGATTTACCCCATTCTTTTGAAATAATGCCATTGTTTCCTGCTGTAGTTTTTGCTGTGTATTTGCATCTTTCGAGCTATATTTCTGTTGCAGTTCCTTCAACTTAGGCTGAATATCCTGCATAGCTTTTGAACTCTTTAATTGTTTCACATTTAGTGGTAGCAGTACTAGCCTTACTAAAATAGTAACGATTACAATCGCTAGACCGTAGTTTTCATTAAATAATTCTGCAAAATATGTGATTAGCATGGATACTGGAAAGACGAAATATTTATTCCAGATACCTTCACTTTCTTCCGTGATAGGTTCATTTACATCGGTACAACCAGAAAGTATTGCTAGCAGACCAATTAAAGTTACCAGCAACCAAAACTTTTTACGCAACACTTTTCCTCCTAACTAAAATAAAAGAGCTAACTCTTTTCTATCAACGAATATTCAAATAGCTTATCCTAAGAGTTATTTTAACCTAAACAAACCTAAGATTCTATATTAAATTTATTGATTTTTTAACAATCGTTCTTTATATAAAAGATGTGTCAAGCTTTTTTTGATTTCATGATATTCCATCTGTTTTGCAGGGTGTCTGGCAATGATTACAATATCATGTGGATACGCAATTTTTTCCTCTAATTCTTGAAAAGCCTGACGTAAATAACGCTTAATTCGATTTCTTGTTACCGCATTTCCTATCTTTTTTCCAACAGATAACCCAATTCTGAAATGATTCTGCCCCTTTTTCTCTACATAATAGATGACGAGTTGTCTGTTTGCAAAAGATTTACCGCACTTAAACGTATATTGAAATTCTTCATTCTTTTTAATTCGAAATTCTTTCTTCATCTATATCACCTTATTACGTATACCACTTATCAGCTTGCCCCTGATTCTGGTCTTTTCTATGTATAATTATAGAAGAAATATCATTCTTCTATTCTTAAGCTGCCCAACTTATAAGTGGTAATAACACATTAACCCCACTTCTATCTATAAACAATTATGTCTAAAGTGGAAAAAAGACCACTGATTATTCAGTGGCCTATGCAGACAAGACTTTTCTTCCTTTACGACGACGACGAGCCAATACTTTACGTCCGTTTTTAGTACTCATACGTGAGCGAAAGCCGTGTACTTTTTTACGTTTGCGATTATTTGGTTGATACGTTCTTTTCATTTATCCTGCACCTCCCTAAGGGATGAAATAATCTTTTATTAAACAGTCAATAGACAGTCTTTGTAATTATACGTAAAAATACTTCCATCTGTCAACTCACTTCTAATTTAAACTATCCACACCCTACTGTTTGGAAATAATCGAGTCTTATTTGCTATCCACAACATATATCGACAGGAAAATCACAAAATATAGTGGTGTGGACAATAATTGTCTACAACCGATGGACTTTGTGGATAACTGTCGAAACCCCATTGCATTCAAAGGGTTTTTCTGATATTATATTTGTGTTTAACTTGTGAAAAAAGAAAACTGAAATTCTAGTTATACACAAACTGTGGATAACTTGTGGATACTTGTTAACATGATTGTTTATGTTGTTATCAACAAAGCTGTGGACAACGTTTATAATTAATTTAAAGCTTATTCCACCTATATTTATTTATCCACACCAATATTATTTTTGTTATACCATTTTAACCCTTCAATTTTAAATACAATTGGAAGTAGACCTAAACGTAAATTCTATTTATCTTGCCTTTCCATCTTTAAAAGATTGAGAGAGGCTTTTTATGTCATTATTACTCATTAATTGGAGCAGTATGCAGTCTTTACGTAAATACTCATTAATTAACATAAATGGTTCCTAATAGAAACATCGATAATTGGAAGTGGATGACATTTATTACAGTGAAAGGAGTGAAATTCTGCTTGGAGAATATACAGGAAATATGGATAGCTACCTTAGAGAGAATTGAAGAAAAAATTAGTAAGCCGAGCTTTGATACATGGTTAAAGAACACAAAAGCAGAAACCATCGAAAACAATACACTTATTGTTTCCGCACCAAATGAATTTGCTAGAGATTGGCTTGAAAATCAATACACAAAGCTTATTTCCGAGATTCTATCAGAAATAACTGGTTCAGATATTGTTGCTAAATTTATACTTCCGAATACAAGTACGTCGATTGATAATTTCGAACCTACACAGAAGCAAAAGCCAAAAGACGATCCTAATGAAGCACCTAAATCCATGTTAAATGCAAAATATACCTTTGATACGTTTGTTATTGGTGCTGGAAACAGATTCGCTCATGCTGCATCCTTGGCTGTAGCTGAGGCACCAGCACAAGCATATAACCCGTTGTTTATATATGGAGGAGTAGGTCTAGGGAAAACACATTTAATGCATGCCATTGGACATTATGTACGTGATCATAATCCAAACGCAAAGGTCGTTTATCTATCTTCTGAGAAATTTACAAACGAATTTATTAACGCAATTATGGATAATAAAACAGTTAACTTTCGTAATAAATATCGTAATGTTGATGTTCTGCTAATTGATGATATTCAATTTATAGCAGGTAAGGAATCGACACAGGAAGAATTTTTCCATACATTTAATGCATTACATGACGATAATAAACAAATAATTATTTCAAGTGATCGGCCACCAAAAGAGATTCCAACTTTAGAGGACAGGCTTCGCTCTCGCTTTGAATGGGGATTAATTACAGATATTACACCACCGGATTTAGAGACCAGAATTGCTATCTTAACAAAAAAAGCAAAAGCAGAAGGACTCGACATTCCAAATGAGGTTATGCTTTATATCGCTAATCAAATTGATACGAATATTCGCGAGCTAGAAGGTGCGCTTATTCGAATTGTTGCTTATTCATCCTTAGTTAATCAAGATATTGATGCATCACTAGCTGCTGATGCTTTAAAAGATATTATTCCTAGTAATCAACCAAAGATAATAACTATCCAGAGCATTCAAGAAACGGTTGGAGCAAAATATAATGTACGATTAGAAGATTTTATTGCCAAAAAACGGACAAAATCGATTGCTTTTCCACGCCAGATTGCTATGTATCTATCTCGAGAAATGACAGACGCATCCTTACCAAAAATCGGTGAAGAGTTCGGTGGGCGAGATCATACTACAGTAATTCATGCTCATGAAAAAGTATCAAAGTTGATGGAAAAGGATACGCAATTAGCAAAAGAACTTGAAGAATTGAAAGAGCAATTAAAATCACTTTAAATGATAACTCTCACTTTCTCATTTTCAGCTAATTAAAGATCCTGTGAAAACTGTGGAAAACAGAGACAACCTTATAAACAAGTTGTCCACATGTGAATAACCTTAGAGCATTGACAAAAACAGATTTATCCACATAATCACAGCCCTTATTATTATTATTACTATATTTTTATAAAATAATATAATTAAAAAGAACTTCCACTAGGAGGATTTATTTCATGAAATTTATCATTCAGCGAGATCAATTAATAGCAAGTGTTCAAAATGTAATGAAGGCTATTTCATCTAGAACGGTTATTCCTATATTAACTGGAATAAAAATTGAAGCTAGACAAGACGGTATAACCTTAACAGGAAGTGATTCTGATATATCTATTGAGTCCTATATTCCTGCTGAAGAAAACGGTACGGTTAATGTTGAGTACATTGAAGAAGGAAGTATTGTACTACAAGCGAAGTATTTCCCAGACATTGTTCGCAAACTTCCTGAAAAGACGATAGAAATACATGCAGATGAAAACTTAAAAGTAACCATTCGCTCAGGAAAAGCAGAATTTAATTTAAATGGACAAGATGCTACAGAATATCCACAATTACCTAAATTACAGACAGATGATAGTTTTGAACTACCAATTGATTTACTAAAGAGCTTAATTAAACAAACGGTATTTGCTGTATCCACAATGGAAACTCGACCAATCTTAACGGGTGTAAATGTAAAATTAGAAAATCAAACACTTACATTTACAGCGACAGATAGTCATCGACTAGCTTCTAGAACGATACCAGTAGCAGATACTACCAATGAATTTTCTAATGTTGTTGTTCCGGGAAAAAGTCTAAATGAATTAAACAAAATCTTAGATGATACAGAGGATAAGGTTGAAATTAGTGTAACTAGTAATCAAATTTTATTCCGAACAAAACATTTGAATTTCTTATCCCGTTTATTAGACGGTAATTATCCAGAAACCTCTCGGTTGATTCCTGATCAAAGCAAAACGGTATTGCATGTTAAAACGAAAGAATTATTAAGTACAATTGATCGTGCTTCCCTATTAGCTAAAGAAGAACGCAATAATGTAGTTCGTTTAACTACACAAGGTGATCAGCTAGTAGAAATTGCAAGTAATCATCCAGAAGTTGGAAATGTTACAGAAGAAGTTACGGTATCTTCAATAGAGGGAGAAGAGTTAAAGATTTCATTTAGTTCTAAATACATGATGGATGCATTGAAAGCCATTGAATTTGAGGATGTGAATATCGAATTCACTGGAGCGCTACGACCATTTATTATTCATCCAGCAAATGAAGACTCTATCCTGCAGTTAATTGTACCTGTGAGAACATACTAAAAATAGCTCATGCTTTCCGTTAATTTAATCAAAAAATTAACAATCACTTTGATATTTCAGCGTAAAATTTAATAAAAAGCTCTTATCGGACGAAGATAAGGGCTTTTTACATCTGTATAAGTGATTTTTAGCCTAAATAAGCGATTATTTTAGGATATAAAGGGTCATACCTTTCCTTAATGGAAAATCTTTAGTAAAATAAGAATAGAGGATAAATAGATACGTGTTTTACAAATATGACCTAAAAGAGTGATAATATGCCTGAAAAAATAACTATACGAACGGAATATATCTCCTTAGGCCAATTCATCAAGCTTGCCAATGTTTTAGAATCTGGTGGTATGGTAAAAGCTTATTTACAAGATGTTGGCGTCTTAGTTAATGGTGAACGAGAACATAGGCGAGGGAGAAAGCTATATCCTGGTGATGTGGTGAAGATTGAGGAAATCGGGTCTTTTCTCGTTACAGATTGATAAAAAATGAATTAACATATAGAGTCTTAGAAAATGATTTTGACGGTTAAAATAAAACTTGCTTGTTTCTGACGCAGCTTTTTTCATTCTGCGTCTGCAATTCGTTCAGGTTCAAGCTATTTTTGCTGCTTTGCAATCTCATTACTAGGAAGAATTTAACAGGCATCAGCAAGCCGTCATTCATAAAAATCTGTTTTCGAAAAACGTTATTTCAATAGATTACCTACGTTAAAAGGATGGAATCATAATTTTTTATGATTAGAAGAGGATTAACTATGCATATTGAAAAGCTACAATTAAAAAATTACCGTAATTACCATAAATTGGATATATCATTTGATGATAAGATAAATGTAATTATCGGTGAAAATGCGCAGGGGAAAACGAATTTAATGGAGGCTATCTACCTGCTTGCCTTTACAAAGTCCCATCGAACTCCTAGAGAAAAGGAATTGATCAAATGGGATGAAGAATATGCTAAAATAGAAGGTAGAATTACTAAAAGAAAACAATCTTTTCCGCTAGAAATCGTAATCTCCTCAAAAGGGAAAAAGGCGAAGTTAAATCGATTGGAACAAAAGCGGTTAAGTGATTATATAGGAGCGCTAAATGTTGTTATGTTTGCTCCAGAGGATTTAACACTTGTAAAAGGAGCACCACAAATTCGCAGACGTTTCATTGATATGGAACTTGGCCAAATACAGCCTCGTTACATCTATCATTTAGGACAGTACCAAAAAATCCTTAAACAACGTAATTCTGTTCTAAAACAATTGCAACGCAGATCGGATCAAGATACTACGATGTTGCAGGTTTTAACAGAGCAGCTCTCAGAACATGCCGCAACTCTATTGGAAAGGCGGTTTGTTTTTTTGGATTTATTAAGAAAATGGGCTAGTCCGATACATTATGGTATTAGTCGTCAACTTGAAAGTCTGGAAATAAAGTATTCTCCGACAATAGAAGTATCAGAAGAAGCAAATAAGGAGAAAATAGAAGATATATACTGTGAAAAATTCAAAAGCATTCAAGAAAAAGAGATCGAGAGAGGGACAACATTAATTGGCCCGCATCGTGACGATCTGCTGTTTTATGTTAATCATAGAGACGTACAAACCTATGGATCACAAGGACAGCAGCGAACAGCAGCTTTATCTGTAAAACTAGCAGAGATTGAATTAATTTATAGTGAGGTAGGAGAATACCCCATTTTATTGTTGGATGATGTGTTAAGCGAACTAGATGATTTCCGACAATCTCATCTTTTAAACACAATTCATGGTAAAGTTCAGACCTTCGTATCCACCACAAGTGTTGATGGCATTAATCATGAAACATTAGAAAAAGCGGAAATCTTTCGTGTGCAGGAAGGAAAAGTAGAAGCATAATGTGGGGGGATACAGATGTTTATTCATATTGGAAATGATACCGTTATTCACTCGAGTGATGTTGTTGCTATTATTGATTATCATTTAATTTCATCATCAACCATTATGGAAGAGTTAATGACAGAATCATTAAAAGAGAAGCGAGTAGCTGGACCGATTGAACATGCAAAATCAGTCATGATTACGAAAGAGATGATGTATTATAGCACTTTATCTGTCTCTACTCTGAAAAAAAGAGCAAGTATGATATCTACAATCAGCAAGCTCGATGATTTTTCAGACGAAATTAAGGAACTAGATTCCGAAGAAGTTTAGAAATGGATGTGAAAACATGTCAATGGAAGATAAGATCATGAATGAACAGGCCTATGATGCAGATCAAATACAGGTACTTGAAGGGCTAGAAGCGGTCCGTAAACGTCCCGGAATGTATATTGGTTCAACAAGTGAAAAAGGCTTGCATCATCTCGTCTGGGAAATTGTAGATAACAGTATTGATGAAGCCCTAGCTGGCTATTGTGATAAGATCGAGGTTATTATCGAAAAGGATAATAGTATAACGGTAAAGGATAATGGACGCGGTATCCCTGTTGATATCCAGAAAAAAACAGGACGCCCAGCTTTAGAAGTTATTATGACTGTCCTTCATGCCGGAGGAAAGTTCGGTGGTGGTGGTTATAAGGTTTCTGGTGGGCTTCATGGCGTAGGTGCTTCTGTTGTTAATGCGCTGTCTACTAATTTAGAGGTACATGTCCATCGAGATAATAAAATTCATTATTTACAGTTTAAAAAAGGTGTTCCACAAGGGGAAATTGAAGTAGTTGGCGAAACAGATATTACGGGAACAATTACACATTTCAATCCTGATCCAGAAATCTTTAACGAAACCACGACGTATAATTTTGATACGTTATCTCAACGACTTAGAGAGTTAGCATTTCTAAATAAGGGAATCAATATTTCCATTGAAGATAAGCGAACAGACTCAGAGCCAATTAATTATCATTATGAGGGTGGAATTAGCTCTTATGTAGAATATATAAATCGCACAAAGGAAATTTTGCATGAGCCTTTTTATGCTGAAGGAGAAGAGCAAGGGATATCTGTAGAAGTTGCCATTCAATACAATGATGGCTTTACGAGCAATCTCTATTCATTTGCCAATAATATTCATACCTATGAGGGCGGTATGCATGAATCTGGGTTTAAAACAGGATTGACACGTGTGATTAACGATTATGCTAGAAAGAATAACTTATTTAAGGAAAATGATCCGAATTTATCTGGAGACGATGTTCGCGAAGGATTGACAGCAATTGTTTCCGTTAAACATCCTGATCCTCAGTTTGAAGGTCAAACAAAGACTAAATTAGGTAATAGTGAAGTACGGACAGTTACCGATTCTGTTTTTAGTGAAACCTTTTCTAAATTTTTATTCGAAAATCCAAACGTTGCTAAAATCGTTGTAGAAAAAGGATTAATGGCTTCACGTGCCCGGGCAGCGGCGAAAAAAGCTCGTGAACTGACACGTAGAAAAAGTGCGTTGGAAGTATCCAATTTACCTGGTAAACTTGCAGATTGTTCTTCAAAGGATGCTAAAATCAGTGAATTGTACATTGTGGAGGGAGATTCTGCGGGAGGATCTGCTAAACAAGGACGTGACCGACATTTTCAAGCAATCTTACCTTTACGTGGAAAGATTTTAAACGTAGAAAAAGCGCGGCTTGATAAAATTTTATCAAATAATGAAGTGCGAACGATTATTACTGCTTTAGGTACAGGGATTGGCGAGGATTTTGATATCACTAAAGCCCGTTATCATAAAATTGTGCTTATGACAGATGCCGATGTTGATGGTGCCCATATTCGAACGTTATTGTTAACCTTCTTTTATCGTTATATGCGCCCACTTATTGAGCATGGCTATGTTTATATTGCGCAGCCACCTCTTTACAAGATACAACAAGGTAAGGCTGTTCATTATGCCTACAATGACAAAGAGATGGAACGGATATTAGAGGAAATACCGAAAGCTCCAAAACCAGGCTTGCAGCGATATAAAGGTTTAGGGGAAATGAATGCAACGCAACTTTGGGAAACAACAATGAGTCCAGAATCACGTACCCTTCTTCAAGTTGAATTATCTGATGCAATTGACGCTGATCAGATTTTTGATGTGCTGATGGGAGATAAAGTGGAACCACGAAGAAACTTTATCCAAGAGAATGCCCAATATGTAAAGAATTTGGATATTTAGATAAAGCCACGTTCCACGTTGTTATATAAAATATAAAGCCAGCTTCTCAGGCTTTATAGGTTTTGGTTGTACTAGTGAATGGAGGTAGTATTACAATGGCGGATCAGCAACGTCCAAATGTACAGGAGATAAATCTTAGTCAGGAAATGCGTACATCATTCCTTGATTATGCAATGAGTGTTATTGTCTCACGTGCTCTTCCAGATGTTCGTGACGGATTAAAGCCTGTTCATCGTAGAATATTATATGCAATGAATGATTTAGGTATGCATGCAGATAAAGCTTATAAAAAATCTGCTCGTATCGTTGGTGAAGTAATTGGTAAATATCATCCACATGGTGATTCAGCTGTTTATGAAGCTATGGTAAGGATGGCGCAGGATTTTAGTTATCGAAATATGCTGGTAGATGGGCATGGTAATTTTGGTTCTGTAGATGGAGATTCAGCGGCAGCAATGCGTTATACGGAAGCAAGAATGTCAAAAATATCCATGGAATTATTGCGTGATATCAATAAAGATACAATCGATTATACGGATAACTATGATGGCTCAGAAAGGGAACCAGTTGTTTTCCCTTCTAGATTTCCTAACTTACTTGTTAATGGAGCATCAGGGATAGCTGTAGGGATGGCAACAAATATTCCACCACATAATCTTGGTGAAACAATAGATGCCGTACTTGCGCTAAGTAAAGATCCAGAAATTACAATTGATGAACTAATGGAGGATTATATTCATGGTCCTGATTTCCCTACAGCTGGGCAAATTCTTGGAAGGAGTGGAATTCGCAAAGCATATGAAACAGGGAAAGGCTCTGTTACTATTCGAGCAAAAGTCAATATTGAAGAGAAGCCAAACGGAAAGTCTACGATTATTGCAACTGAATTACCATATCAGGTAAATAAAGCAAAGCTGATAGAGAAGATTGCTGAGCTTGTACGAGATAAACGAATTGACGGAATTACTGATTTACGAGATGAATCAGATCGTGATGGGCTACGTGTCGTTATTGAACTCCGTCGGGATGTAAATGCGAATGTTGTTCTTAATAATTTATATAAACATACTGCGTTGCAAACTACCTTTGGGATAAATACGTTGGCATTAGTAGACGGACAACCTAAAGTACTTTCAATCAAACAATGTCTTATTCATTATTTAGAGCATCAAAAAGTAATTATTAAACGGCGTACAGCATTTGAATTGCGAAAAGCTGAGGCACGTGCACATATTTTAGAGGGGTTGCGAATTGCGCTTGATAATTTGGATGAGGTTATTGCGCTTATTCGTAGTTCAAAGACAACAGATATCGCACGTACTGGACTAATTGAACGTTTTGATCTATCTGAGAAACAAGCACAAGCAATTTTAGATATGCGTTTACAACGTTTAACAGGTCTTGAACGTGAAAAAATTGAAAATGAGTATAAAGAACTTCAAAAACTAATTGAAGAGTTAAAAGCGATTTTAGCGGATGAAGAAAAGGTATTAGAGATTATTCGTGAAGAGCTAACAGAAATTAAGGAACGCTTTAATGATGATCGTCGAACTGAAATTGTTGTTGGTGGTAGTGATTTCTTTGAGGACGAAGATCTAATCCCAGAAGAAAACATTGTTATTACATTAACACATCAGGGATATATCAAACGATTACCTTCTTCTACCTATCGTACTCAGAAGCGTGGCGGTCGTGGTATCCAAGGAATGGGAACGAATGAGGATGATTTTGTTGAACATCTTGTCTCTACTTCTACCCATGACACTATATTATTCTTCACAAATAAAGGTAAAGTGTACAAGGCAAAAGGATATGAAGTGCCAGAGTTCAGTAGAACTGCAAAAGGAATTCCCATTATTAATCTGTTGCAAATTGAGAAAGGCGAATGGGTGAATGCGGTTATCTCTGTAAAAGACTATCGTGAAGATCAATTTTTATTTTTTACAACGAAGCACGGTATTTCTAAACGTACGTCACTTGCCCAATTTGCAAATATTCGTAAAGGTGGACTTATTGCAGTAGGACTTCGAGAAGAAGATGAGCTGATCTCAGTGCGGCTAACTGATGGTACAAAGGATATGATGATTGCAACGAAAAATGGCTATTTAATTCGTTTTCCAGAGGACCAAATACGATCTATGGGAAGGACTGCAGCTGGCGTAAAGGGTATATCATTACGTGAAGATGATGAGGTTGTTTCCATGGAAATCTTACAGGAAGATGCTAAGATTCTCCACGTAACAAGTAAGGGTTATGGTAAACAAACACCAGAGTCAGAGTATCGAATAACAAATCGTGGTGGTAAAGGAATATACACTTGTAATTTAACAGAAAAAACAGGACATGTAGCAGCGGTGAAAGCTGTTTCAGGTAAAGAAGATCTTATGCTAATTACTGTTGCAGGTGTACTCATTCGTATTCCAGTCGAAGATATATCAGAGACTGGACGTAATACGATGGGAGTTCGTTTGATCCGTTTACAGGATGATGAGGAAGTAGCTACTGTAACAAGGATTGATCAGGATGAGGAAGAAGAACAAGTGGATCAAAAAGATCAAGCAGCACAAGATACAACAGAAGATGTGGAAGAATAATTGAAAAGATGGCTGACGTTCGGCCATCTTTTTTTCAACTAGATGAAACACAATGAGATACTATCCTATTTTATATATCTTATTTATCTAGTGGGGAGGAAAGTAATATGCAAGTAAGTCCATTACATCTAATACCAGGCTGTGTTTTAATGAAGGACGTAGAAGGAAAAACGAGTCGTCCGATAATCCCTAAGCAGACTGTGCTTACAGAGCAGCATATTGTTGTATTACAAAAATTCCTAGTGAAAACCGTTCATGTCTCTCCAAAGTTGGCAGATGGTAGTGAATATCAGCCGAAAGAGGAAGAAATGCAGCAAAGAAAGAGTGATTTGTTAGAAACTAACCTTCGTGAGGAAACATCATCTTTACCATTTGCAGCACATTATCAGCTAGCTGTTAAGCAATACAAAGCGCTCTTTGTATCTTGGCAAAACGGCTCAGCTATTGATATTACTCAAGTACGTAAGTTGATTATTCCTTTGTTAGGGCGAATGAAAGACATCAGCCAGGCAATCTATACTATACATCACTATGCAACTAGGGAGGACTATTTCTTTCATCATAATGTGGCGGTGGCTATTTTATCGGCTTATCTCGGATACAAAACCGGATACGCAAAAGGAGAATGGTTACAAGTTGGTCTAGCAGGATTTTTATGTGATTGTGGAATGGCAAGAATTGATCCTGCCATCGTGAAGAAACATCATTTTTTAACAACTGAAGATTTATTAGAAGTAAAAAAGCATCCTACTTATTCCTATCGATTAACCGAGAAATTACCAACGATTAAACAAGCTGTTAAACAAGCAGTCTTACAACATCACGAGCGAATGGATGGCAGTGGTTATCCACTTGGATTATCCAAAGGGAAAATTCATCGTTATGCTCGGATTGTCGCTGTTTGTGATATGTACCATGCTATGATTTGTGATCGGTTATATAAGGAAAAGCAATCCCCTTTTAAGGTAATGGAGAAACTGCGGCAGGAGCAATTTTCTAAGTTAGATCCAGATGTAGTTCATACTTTTGTGCAGGGTATTACCAATTTCCCCGTAGGGACAAAGGTAAAGCTATCCAATGCAATGATAGGGGAGATTGTCTTCACTGATGCCAATAAGCCAACTCGACCAATGATAAGGCTACAAGATAATGACGACATCATGGCATTACAAAATCATCCTACTGTTTATATTGAAGAGATTTTAGAGAGTTCGTCTAGCATCGACTGACTCTCTTACAATTTTTTTCGTTGATCGTATAAATTTCCCCCTAATAGAAGTGGCATTTTAGTTGACGTTAATTCTAAGAAGTACAAAATGAATGGATAATCGATGTCGGGTTTTGCGACGAATAAATCTCCCCACCACTCTGTTTCATAACGACAAAGCATGCTTAGATTATATAAAATCAAATAATGTACCATCACTTCGTGAATGGACAGATAATCTTCACGTTTTAAAGGGAAAAATAATTGTTCTGTAGAACTGTGGACGAAAAATGGGCCAGTTACTTTTTTAACTGGATCAGTAACCTCCATTCGAATCATACGATCATCGTAATCATAATATTTTATATTTGGTAGGTATGGTTGAATTCGGCGAATAAAGGCTGTATCTGTTAAATGATAGGAATCCAGTAAATGAGCTGGAAACTCTAATAGTTTGGAATATTGTTTTCCGACAGGTACCATCTTATGTTCCCCTTGAAATTGAAAGAGTTGATTCATTTCTGGTATTACTGCTAATAAATGTTTCATACTTCTTTTTTCAAATGGAATCGTTTGCTCGTATAAATGCTCAGAAAAGTAAGGGAATAAGCCATTATGTTGTACTTTTACCTCATCATTCATAAATGTATAATCCTTTTTCTTTCTTTTCCTAGCTGTTACACCATGAGCTAATAAGTTGGTCGACTCAGGATAATTTGGGCGTTTGGTTAATAAGCAGGCTTTAATGAAGTGCACCATCCCATAAAAATAAAGAATCGGCTGCATAAAAGGATCAGACTTCCTTCCTTGCTGATAAAATCGGTTCCCATGGTTTAAATAATAGATAAAGGCATTACAATTCTCATAGCTCTTCGCTTCCGGATCTGGAAGTTTTAACTGTGTATAACAATGGCATAAATAGCTTTGTGCAGTTTGTTGGGATTGTAAGTAATTAACAAAGGAGATAATCGGATTCATAGATGATACCTCTTAACTATTAAAAAATTTTGAATCTATTTATTTTTTTATTTCCAACAATCTCTTGTTGAAAAAGCTAATATGTTGGCGTATTGTAAATAAAAATAGAAGTACTACTAGTGTATGCAAGTTCGGTTCTTGCATACATAAGGGTGTAGTGAAAAGCCTAGATAGTTATCTAAACTTATAAGGAGGATAAGCATGCGAGAAGATAAATTTTCTAAAGAAGGTTTAACGTTTGATGATGTTTTGTTAATGCCTGCAAAATCAGAGGTATTGCCAAAGGATGTGGATGTAAGTACACAACTAACGGACAATATAAAGCTCAACACCCCATTAATAAGTGCTGGAATGGATACTGTAACAGAAGCATCGATGGCAATAGCAATGGCTCGACAAGGTGGAATTGGTATTATTCATAAGAATATGTCGATTGAGGAGCAAGCAGAGCAAGTAGATCGTGTTAAACGTTCCGAAAGTGGCGTAATTACAAACCCATTCTTTTTAACTCCAGAACATCAGGTATATGATGCAGAACATTTGATGGGTAAATTTCGCATATCGGGTGTACCGATTGTTAATAACACGGATGAACAGAAGCTTGTAGGAATACTTACGAATCGTGATCTTCGATTTATTCAAGATTATTCTATATTGATTTCAGAAGTGATGACAAGTGAAAATCTGGTAACAGCACCAGTTGGTACAACTTTAGAAGAAGCTGAACAAATCCTCCAACAATATAAAATTGAAAAGCTGCCATTAGTGGATGATCAAACGGTTCTAAAAGGATTAATTACTATAAAAGATATTGAAAAAGTAATTGAGTTTCCACATGCAGCAAAAGATGCGCAAGGTAGACTATTAGCAGGTGCAGCAGTTGGTGTGACAGGAGATGCTATGAAACGAATTGAAAAGCTTGTGGAAGCTGGTGTTGACGCTATCGTTATTGACACAGCTCATGGCCACTCACAAGGGGTTATCGAACAAGTAAAAGCAGTACGTAAGGCTTATCCGTCATTAGATATTATTGCAGGTAACGTAGCAACACCTCAAGCAACGAAAGAGCTGATTGAGGCTGGAGCATCGATTGTTAAAGTAGGAATTGGCCCTGGCTCTATTTGCACTACACGTGTCGTAGCCGGTGTAGGTGTTCCACAAATTACAGCAGTATATGATTGTGCGCAAGCAGCTGCTGAATATAATGTACCTGTTATTGCAGATGGTGGTATCAAGTATTCAGGTGACATTGTAAAAGCATTGGCTGCAGGAGCTCATGCGGTTATGCTAGGTAGCATGTTTGCAGGTGTTTCCGAAAGCCCTGGTGAAACGGAGATTTTCCAAGGAAGACAATATAAAGTTTACCGAGGAATGGGATCTGTTGGTGCAATGAAGGCAGGCTCAAAAGATCGTTATTTCCAAGAGGACTCTGATGTGAAGAAGCTTGTCCCTGAAGGAATTGAAGGTAGAGTTGCTTATAAAGGTCCACTTGCTGATACGATTCATCAATTAATGGGCGGACTTCGTTCTGGAATGGGTTATTGTGGTACAGAAACTATTGATGCACTAAGAGAAGATGCTCAATTCGTAAAAATTACAAATGCGGGGCTAAGGGAAAGTCATCCACATGATGTACAAATTACCAAAGAGGCACCTAATTATTCTATATAGTCTTTACGACAAACTTTGTACTAGTCGATGAAAAAATTGTAGATGGGGATATTTCCCTGTCTATTTTTTTGTCTATTTCTATGGTAAAATAACTAAGTGCATCCTTAAATTGAAAAAGTGTGCAACAAACATAGAGGTTAAACTACAGGTTGGAGGTACAGAAAGTTGAAACATAGTCTACACAAGAGTTTCGTCATTTTACTAGCAGCGATGGTAATGATGGTTTCTATCATTGCAAAGCCATTTACTGCAAATGCTGCAGAAACATTGGATATTGAGGCAGAATCTGCGATATTAGTAGATGCAAATACTGGTAAAATTTTATTTGCCAAGAATGCGGATGTGGCTCTTCCTCCAGCTAGTATGACCAAAATGATGACAGAATATCTCGTATGGGAAGCCATCGAAAAGGGTCAAATCAGCTGGGATACAACAACACAGATTAGTGACTATCCATACAGCATTTCTGCTAATGCTTCTTTTTCAGGAATAGGATTAGAACAATCGAAGGATTATAAAGTAAAAGATTTGTATAACGCAATGGCAATCAACTCTGATAATGCTACTTCGATTGCATTAGCTGAATTGATTGCAGGTTCAGAAGCGGAATTTGTGAAAATGATGAATAAAAAGGGAGAGGAAATGGGGCTTCCTGACTTTAAATTCGTTAATTCCACTGGTTTAGACAATGAATCATTGGGAAAAAACCATCCAGAAGGAACAGATCCTAATGGTACAAACTTGCTTTCTGCGGAATCTGCTGCGCTACTTGCCTATCATCTAGTAAATGACTATCCAGAATCGTTAGAGGTTTCTAGCATGCCATCCACCGAATTTGATGGAAAAGAGATCCGAAATTGGAACCACATGCTTCCGCATAAAACAACCTTTTTAGAGCAATTTTATTATGAAGGTGTAGATGGGTTAAAGACAGGATATACTGATTTAGCTGGTTACTGCTTTACAGGAACAGCTAAAAAAAATAATCAGCGCTTGATTTCAGTTGTGATGCAAACGGATAGTGAAGAAAAGCGATTTGAGGAGACTGCCAAATTATTTAATTATGGTTTCCAACAGTTTGAAAGCACAGAGGTATTTCCGGCAGGACATCAAGTAAAAGGTAAATCCTCCCTTCCAGTAGCGAAAGGAAAGGAAGATCAGGTTGATATTTCTATTAAAGAAGGAATAACGATACCTATTAAGCCTAATGAAAAAGATAAATATAGTATGGAATATACAATAAATAAAGATTTGTTAAATAAAGAGGGCAAATTGACTGCACCAATTAAAAAGGGAGAAAAGATTGGGACAGCACAGCTTAAATATAAGGGCGAGAATGACTATGGCTATATTATTAAAGATAGTAATAGTACGGTAGATGTTGTAGCGAATGAAACAGTTGAAAAATCCAACTGGTTTATGTTAACACTTGGAGCAATTGGTGATTTCTTTGCTGATTTATTTACGACAGTAGTTGATTGGGTGAAAGGCTTATTCTAATCAATTTTTCTTAAAGAGGAAAACTTGATCATCTGATATAGTTATTTTATAACAAGGGGGAGTTTATATGTCTCATACAGGTACAGAACGTGTAAAACGTGGTATGGCAGAAATGCAAAAGGGCGGCGTTATTATGGACGTTGTCAATGCTGAACAGGCGAAGATTGCTGAGGAAGCAGGAGCAGTTGCGGTAATGGCTCTTGAACGTGTTCCATCTGATATACGAGCAGCTGGTGGTGTCGCTCGTATGGCGGACCCTACTATAACAGAAGAAGTGCTAAATGCTGTCTCGATTCCTGTAATGGCAAAGGCACGCATTGGACATATCACAGAAGCACGAGTGTTAGAAGCAATGGGTGTTGACTATATTGATGAAAGTGAAGTCTTAACACCAGCTGATGATGTGTATCATATTAATAAATCAGATTATACCGTACCATTTGTTTGTGGCTGTCGTAATCTAGGAGAAGCGGCACGTCGGATTGGCGAGGGTGCTTCCATGTTACGTACCAAAGGTGAACCTGGAACAGGGAATATTGTAGAAGCAGTTCGTCACATGCGTCAGGTACAATCAGAAATTAGGAAGCTTACTGCGATGTCAAGAGATGAAGTGATGACTTATGCCAAGGAGATAGGTGCACCGTTCGAATTACTAATCGAAATTCGTGAGGATGGCCGTCTACCTGTGGTTAATTTTGCAGCTGGTGGGATAGCGACACCAAGTGATGCTGCACTCATGATGGAGTTAGGGGCTGATGGTGTATTTGTTGGTTCAGGTATCTTCAAATCTGCAAATCCTGCCAAGTTTGCTAAGGCCATTGTAGAGGCGACAACACATTACCGAGATTATAAATTGATTGCAGAACTTTCTAAGGACCTTGGGGTTGCCATGAAAGGTATTGAAATGAGCACCATTGAAGCACATGATCGTATGCAGGATCGTAGTGAATAGAAGGAAGGATTCCATATGACAACAATTGGAGTGCTTGCATTACAAGGTGCAGTCCGCGAGCATCTTCGGGCTGTAAAGGCTTGTGGTGCTAATGCAATAGAGATAAAACGAAAAGAACAGCTAGCTGAGATTGATGGATTAATTCTTCCTGGCGGTGAAAGCACAACGATTAGAAGATTAATTGACAGCTATGACTTTTTTGATGCTATTCAAGATTTTGGTCAGCAAGGTAAGCCTATCTTTGGCACGTGTGCTGGAATGATTTTAATGGCGACTGCCATAAAGGATCAAGATACTGCACATTTAAAACTAATTGATATGGAAGTTGCTCGTAATGCATTTGGACGTCAGGTTGCGAGTTTTGAGGCCGATGTAGAGGTGCATGGTATTGCAGCAGATTTTAATGCTGTGTTTATTCGCGCGCCCTATGTTGTTAAAGCAGGACCCGATGTAGAGATACTTGCTACGTATAACGAACACATTGTTACAGTTAGACAAGGTAACTATCTAGCAACAGCTTTTCATCCTGAATTAACAGATGATAACCGGATGATTGCTTATTTTGTTCAGATGGTTAAGAAAGCTGTAGCAAGTACTTAACACTAGTAAACCTGATGAGACATAACTCAAATGCTTTTTCTTTGCATGTAGGAGTTTTATAGTCAGAATAAGACCGAACGAATTCGAATGCTAGTTAAAGGTGGTTATCCCGGAAGTTAGATTTTTCACTTTAACTTCCAGGGGACGGTACCATTGCTTCGAATTATCGTTCGGTTTTTTGATTAGCGTATTATGTCTGAGCTTTTTTTTATTCTCTTTTTGGTTGTCAACACCTTGCTCCATTACATTCGCTTCAACATGTTGGGCGATAGGATACGGTAGCTGTAGCAAAAAATGTTCTTCCAGATACATCTTTGGCATTATGGACGACAACAAACGAGGGATGGGGGTGCGCAGTTGCAAAAAAATGATAGTTGCATATACATAAAAAATCAGCTATGATGTAATATAATACCTATATAAAACGATGTTGACAGGAAATAGTAGTAGTTTATCTTCTTAAAGAGAATCGATGGTTGGTGTGAATCGATATTAGATAGCTATGAATCCATCCTTGAATTGGTTTATGGAATTCTTTGGATAGTAAGTAAACCCGGTGACGTACCGTTAAAACGATAAGCCGGAAGAGATTTCTCTTCAATCAGGGTGGCAACGCGGGAATTTTACTCTCGTCCCTATTTCATTAGGGACGGGAGTTTTTTGATTTTTATTTATTAGACATAACTAAGGAGGACAATTGTAATGCTAGACATGAAATTTTTACGGAACAATTTTCAAGAAGTGAAAGCAAAATTAACCCATCGTGGCGAAGATTTATCAGAGCTGGATCGTTTTGAGGACCTTGACGAAAACCGGCGTAAGCTTATAGCTGAAACAGAACAGCTGAAGGCAAAGCGAAATGAAGCATCTAAACAAATATCTGTATTAAAAAGAGAAAAGAAAGATGCAGAGCCAGCTATCAAGGAAATGCGCGAGGTTGGTGAAAAGATTGCTATACTGGATAAAAATTTAAAAGAAATCGAGGAACAATTGGGGCAAATTATGCTATCCATTCCAAACATTCCACATGAAAGTGTACCTGTTGGTGAAGATGAAGATGATAACATTGAAGTGCGTCAATGGGGCGAACGTCCAAACTTTGCTTATGAAGCTCAACCACATTGGGATATCGCAACAAATTTGGGTATATTGGATTTTGAACGTGCAGGGAAAGTGACTGGCAGCCGTTTTGTATTCTACAAAGGCTTAGGGGCACGCTTAGAGCGTGCTTTATGGAATTTTATGATGGATCTACATGCGGATGAACATGGTTATGAGGAAATGATTCCACCATATATGGTAAATCGTACAAGTATGACCGGAACAGGACAGCTGCCGAAGTTCGAGGAGGATGCATTTAAATTAGTTGATTGGGATTACTTTATGGCACCAACCGCGGAAGTACCAGTAACGAATTATCATCGGGATGAAATCTTATCTAGTGATGACTTGCCAAAAAAATATGCCGCATTTAGTGGGTGCTTCCGTTCTGAAGCAGGATCAGCAGGTAGAGATACTAGAGGATTGATTCGCCAGCATCAATTTAATAAAGTGGAGCTTGTTCATTTTGTTAAACCAGAAGAATCTTATGAAACATTGGAAATGTTGACTGGACATGCAGAAAAAGTATTACAGTTATTAGAGCTACCATATCGTGTTATGAGCATGTGTACTGGTGATCTAGGTTTTACAGCAGCAAAAAAATATGATATTGAGGTTTGGATCCCTAGTCAAAACACGTATCGTGAAATTTCTTCTTGTTCTAATTTTGAGGATTTCCAAGCTAGGCGAGCGGGGATACGATTCCGTAGAGATGTAAAAGCTAAACCGGAATTCGTGCATACGCTCAATGGTTCTGGTCTAGCGATTGGTCGTACTGTTGCAGCAATCCTCGAAAATTATCAGCAAGCAGATGGTACTGTTGAGATCCCTAAAGTATTAAAACCTTATATGGGCGGAAAAGAAGTAATTAAATAGTTTATTCTAAAAGCGTGCCGGAATTATATAAATCGGCACGCTTCTATTTTAGTTGTCGCTGGATGAGGATTAATCTGTGAGCATCAGTGAACTTCAAAGGAACATTAACGAAAAACTGGTGACTTCAAACAATCATCTAGAAAAAATTCTTTTAAACCTCTAAAATGATGTAGACAAAGTGATCAAGGATTGCTACTATATAAATGATAATGATTATCAATTTCATTAGGTTAGATGGTTCTTTTTGATAAGGAAGTGGGAAGAAATATGGCTGCAGAGTCTCGGACATCCGATCTACATACAACAACGAAATCTATTAAATCTAGACCACTGCCAGCAATGATTATTTTAATTGGTGGTATTATCGCAACTATATTTGCTCTGACACTTTCTATTTCTATAGGTGCAGCTGATATTACATTTTCCACTGTATGGGAAGCGATATTTCATTATGATCCAACCAGTACTTCACACTCCATTATTCAGGAACTAAGACTTCCTAGAACCTTAGCTGGAGTTTTAGTTGGTGCATCTTTTGCTGTAGCTGGAGCGATGATGCAAGGGATGACAAGGAATCCATTAGCTGATCCAGGAATATTAGGGATCAATGCAGGAGCGGTCTTTATGGTCGCCATTTGCTTTGCGCTCTTTCCTGGGATGTCTTACAATGGATTAATTCTCTTTTCATTTATAGGTGCAGGTGTAAGCGTCGTTCTTGTATTTGGTATTAGTTCGATGGGAAAAGGAGTAGTAACACCTGTAAAAATAGTGTTAGCTGGAGCTGCTGTAACAGCATTTTTTACAGCTTTAAGTGAAGGTATAGGCATTTATTTCAGTTTAAGTCAGGATTTGGCTTTTTGGTTTGCTGGCGGTATAGCAGGTGTGAAATGGACACAGTTAAAATTAATGTTTCCATGGGTTCTCGGCGCGCTGATTGCAGCTATGCTGTTATCGAAATCAATTACGATCCTAAGTCTTGGTGATGATGTAGCCAAAGGATTAGGACAGCGGACGAAGCTTGTACGTGCAGCAGGCTTTATTATCGTGTTGTTAATAGCTGGAGTTGCTGTCGCAGTTGCTGGTCCAATAGGTTTTGTTGGCTTAATTGTTCCGCATATTGCCCGCTTTTTTGTTGGAGTTGATTATCGGCTTATTATTCCATGCTCAGCTGTGATAGGCGGCTTTCTTACTTGTATAGCAGATATAGGTGCGCGTATGATTAATGCACCACAAGAAACGCCAATTGGTGCGTTATTTGCTTTAATTGGTGTTCCATTCTTCCTTTATGTTGCTAGAAAAGAAAGGAGGAATCTGTGATGCGCTCTATAGGAATACGGTCCGAAGATGAACGAACAAGAAAACGGATTCTTATATTACTTATATTTATTGTTTTAATTGTGCTTACTTTTGTTATTAGTGTTAATATTGGCGCGATCCGTTTATCCCCTTCTGAATTGCTACAAACAATCATTGGAAATGGGACCGCCCAGCAAGAATTGATTTTATTTGAATTTAGACTTCCACGAATTATCATCTCTATGTTAGTTGGTGCGGGGCTAGCAGTTTCCGGCTGTATTTTGCAAGGAGTAGCACGTAATCCTTTAGCAGAGCCGGGAATATTAGGGATAACTACAGGTGCAGGACTAATGGTAGTTTTAGCATTAGCATACTACCCAGTTGGCGAAAGTATACCCGTTGGTCTACTGCCGTTTCTATCCTTAATTGGTGGCATTAGTACGGCGATTATTATTTACATGCTAGCTTACGATAGGCATAATGGCTTGTTACCTAATCGTCTGGTGTTAAATGGAATTGCGGTAGCAGCTGGATTAAATGCAATTCTATTAGTTGTCTCCTTACAACTTCCAGAACAAAAGTATGATGTGTTAGCAGTTTGGATGGCAGGAAGGATTTGGGGGGCTGAATGGCGCTTCGTATTTACGCTATTACCATGGATGATTATTCTATTACCATATATCTTTTTGAAAGCACGAACGCTTGATGTCTTAACTTTTGGTGATGAAGTGGCTACAGGGCTAGGGGTTTCCGTGGAGAAAGAGCGATTAAAGGTAGTCGCTGCTTCGGTTGGATTAGCTTCTGCTTGTATATCTGTTAGTGGAGGCATCGCCTTTGTCGGCTTAATAGGCCCACATCTAGCAAGAAAATTAATTGGACCAAATCACCGTTTTCTATTACCGTTATCTGCTGTTGCAGGGGCTCTACTATTACTTGCTGCAGATACTATTGGAAAAGCAATTTTACAGCCATCTGAAATACCCGCCGGAATTGTAGTTGCAATTATTGGAGCACCATATTTTCTATATTTGTTGAGTAAATCGTAAGGTTAATAAAAAATGAAAAAGAAAAGAGGATTATAGATGAAATTTTCACGGATACTTCCATTCAGTTTCTGTTTATTAATAATTTTTCTGCTAGCAGCTTGTGGAGATAGTGATAAAGAAGAAAAAGCAGAGAACAGTAAAGCGGATGATACAAAACAATCAGAGGAACAAGCTGAGCAAACACGTGTATATGAAAGTCCAAATGGAGAGGTAGAAATTCCGGCAAATCCAGAACGAGTTTTAGTCGCTGATCAGGATTATGTTGGTTATGCATTAGCTCTAGGAGTAACACCAATTGCAACTACTGGCTGGATATTTGATTCCCCATATTTTAAAGATCAATTATCTGATACGAAAAATGTAGGAGATAAAACGTCAATTAGCATAGAAGAGGTAATTGCACTTAAACCGGACTTAATTATTACGTATTCAGAAGATAAATATGAACAGCTTGCAAAAGTCGCTCCTACTGTGTTAATTCCTTTTGGTACTTATAATTATCGAGAAATGCTTACTGAATTCGGAAAAATATTAAATAAAGAGGAAGCAGTAAAGGCCTATTTTGCTACCTTCGATGAGAAAGTAGAAGAAAAGAAAAAAGAAATAGCAGATGTCATTGAGAACGATGAAAAAGTCGTTATTATTGAACTTGCTGAAAAAGAAATATACTTGTTTGGTGAGTCTTACGGAAGAGGCGGAGAAATTATTTACAATCAACTTGGTTTGAGTGCTCCGGAAAAGGCTGCTGAAGAAGCAAAAGATGAAGGTTGGGCAAGTATTTCATTAGAAGCTGTGCCCGAATTTCTAGAAGAAGCCGATCATATATTCATTGGTGTAAGAGAATCAGAAAATGGAGATACAGAAGAACGGAAGTCAGATGTTACCTCGTTAACAATGTGGGAAAACTTACCTGCAGTTAAAAACGGGAATGTTTATGATTATAAAGTCCAAAATATGTATTTTTCCGATCCAATTGCATTAAGTCATCAATTAGATTTCATTGTTGATAAATTAAAATCAGAATAAATAGGATTGTGATATGCTCCCCTTAAGGTAGACAGATTAAAAAATAAAAATCTGTATCTACATGAGAGGCCACTGAAAAAGTCCAAAGAGATATGATTTCCATGTTATTATGGGATTCATATCTTTTTTTAGTTACAATAAAAGTACTAAGATGGAGCGGGTGGATACGATGATACAAAAACAACAATCAATAATATTAAGTGCATATTCGGAAATTTATGATCTGGTTGTACCTAAGGATAATGT